>DATKMG010000477.1:0-9272 GCA_035541995.1 Terriglobia bacterium | reverse complement strand
GATCCACCCTATAAATCCCGCCAATACTGGATTTTGGTTGCCTACTCAGGGTACCTCCCCACCGGACTCGTTCTGGTTGTTTTTTTCTTGCCAATTCCCATCCTTCCGGGATCGGCAACCCTTCTGTGCTCCCTAGAAAATCCCTGATTAAAGAAAAGAACCTGAACATGGAGCGAATGGAAAATGAATTCAGGAATTATTGATCCGAGAGGAACTTCCTGGCTGAGAACGACAGATGTGGATTACCGTTAGCCCACGAATCTATTTCCCTATAGCGATAGATTGTTTTAAGAACCCGCAAACTCAGTCTATTCACTATAGCGGGGGATTCCTCCTCACTTATGAAGTCAAGGATGGTGGCTTCCCGGGTTAGAATAGACTAGCGCCTAGAACCATCAAAGTGAGACTCGCTGCCGTACCTCGCTTTGTATATGAGGCTGCGGCGCTCAGGAGTGCTGAGCGCAGGACTGACTTATAGCATGGCGCGCGTGAGTGTCTTGGCGCGTGGCATTCCAGCTGGAAGGATTGCTATTGACGAAGGCGCTCATCTCAAAGAGAGCGTCGATATCATGTTCGTGAAAGTTCGGTTGGCCAAAGGAAGATCCATTGGATTGTTATCTCATGTTTTCCATCACCGTCATGCGTGGCGAGCCTCCCGCTGTTCATGAACATTTGACAGAAAAATGCCTCATCTGGGGGATCTGTGACGAAACAAGTTATCTTTCCCAAGAAATGTGAGCAGAGCGGCCCCCATAGTTCCAATCCCTAGTATCCCCAACATGATTACGACAACCCATAGAAACAATTGCACCATTTGCCATTCTTTCCAATTCGCAATCTTCTTCCACTATTTAGATTAGAAGACAACGAACTGACATACAATACGGGCAAGAAGGGAAAATGGTCGGAAAGCTTCTGTAGTGGCTCCTAGTTCAAGTAGATTCAGTGTAATAATACCAATCGTTGACCCGGTGTTTTGACCTCTGAAACTATCCGGATGGGATGAATTTCTGTCTTGCAACGCAATGAGGATGCTTCACATAATATTCCAAGGACATCGAGGGAGGTAATCTTGCCGCTGCGATTATCCGTGATGGCTGCTTTCCCGCTTCGCTGGCCGTCTTATTTTATGTTGGAGAGATCCTTGGATCTTTCCGCCTAGTGGAGGGGGTCGAATAGTGGCGGCAAATGCAAGCGGAATAAACACGCTAAAAAAACGGAGTCAAGCATTGGCGCCTGGGCAGAAAAAGAAAAGACCCGCTGTGAGAGATGAACGGACCACAAAGAAGCAATTGCCTGTCACATCTACAGAAGCGATTCTGGAAAGCATTTCTGATGGTGTATTCACCGTTGACCCGCAGTGGAGAATCACTTCCTTTAACCGCGCCGCAGAAGAGATAACAGGTGTGAGGCGTGAAGAGGCCACAGGCCGGCGATGTTCAGAGGTTTTCCACTCCAGCATGTGCGAGCTTGAATGTGCCTTGCAGCAGACCCTGAAAACCGGCAAGCCGGTCATTGGCAAATCCGGCTATATTATCGATGCAGTGGGAACCCGCATCCCTATTAGTGTTTCCACAGCGGTACTGAAGGACTCCAAGGGGAAGATAATCGGCGGGGCTGAGACTTTCCGGAACTTGAGCGAAATTGAAGCTTTGCGCCAGGAGTTGGAGGGGCGTTTTCGGATCGGCGACCTGTTAAGCCGTAGTCCCTTGATGCAAAGAGTTTTTGAAGTGTTGCCTGCCATTGCCGCCAGCCCCAGCACAGTGCTGATCCTAGGTGAGACCGGGACAGGCAAGGAATTGGTGGCCCGCACAATCCATTCGCTCAGCCCTCACAACAAGGGTCCCTTCATTGCCGTGAATTGCGCGGCACTGCCCGACTCCCTCCTGGAATCCGAGCTCTTCGGCTACAAGGCCGGAGCCTTCACTGGCGCGACCCGAGACAAGCCGGGACGATTTGCCCTGGCCCGCGGGGGGACGCTTTTTTTGGATGAAATTGGCGACGTCAGTGTGGCGCTGCAAGTGCGGCTCTTGCGGGTACTCCAGGAGAGGACTTACGAGCCGCTGGGCTCCACCCGGTCTGAAACGACGGATGCGCGCATCATCGTTGCCACCAACCAGGATCTGACAGAACAAATGCGACAAGGCGCGTTTCGTGAAGACCTCTACTACCGGGTCAATGTCGTACGCTTGGAATTGCCGCCGCTGCGCCGGAGAAAAGAGGACCTTCCCCTCTTGGCGGAGCAATTCATCGCCCGCTTTAACCGGCTGCAACAGAAGTCAATTCAGGGAATCGCAGCCGAGGCACTTTCCCTGCTGATGGCGTACGACTGGCCCGGCAACGTGCGCGAATTGGAAAATGTTATTGAACGGTCTTTCATTCTTTGCCCTGAAGGTTTCATCGGCATTGCGCACCTTCCCGAGGAGCTGACAGGACATGGGGCAACCCACCCAACCTCCCCTGATGTGCAGACCGCCCATGATCTGATTGACTCCCAATCCATCCGCACCGCCCTCGAGCGGAATCAGTTCAACCGCTCGGCTGCGGCCAGGGAGCTGGGCATCCACAAGACCACTTTTTTCCGCAGAGTAAAAAGACTGGGCCTTTCCCTTCCCTCGGGAGATGGCCGATCCCGTCACGAGCCGAAACGGTAGCGGGCATGCACCAATCACTATTAGTAAGAGTAGCATGTACGCTACTCTCCCAGCTGCAGCCGGCTCCTCGTCGATCGCCTTATCTTATGTATTTCCAGCGGGTTAAGCATTCTCCGTGATGCGCGTCGACGTTTGGCCCCGCGCTTGCCTTTGTTCCACATGGGAATGATTAGCAGGATCTTCAGATGATGAAAGCGGCATTTGCAGTTTGGGACAATCGAATCGCGCCAGTCTTTGACGTGACCCGGCAGATTCACCTTGTTGAAGCTGAGGCCGGACAGGTTGTCCGCGAGACACAGGAACCGATCGCTGACGGCCTGCCGGTTCAAAAGGTGCTCCGTCTGGCAGAGTTGGGTGTCGGCATTTTAGTTTGCGGCGCGATCTCCAAACCTCTGCAGGAGATGGTTGCCGCCTACGGAATCCGGATCATTCCCTTCGTGGCCGGCGATCTGAGCCAGGTCATCCAGGCTTGGCTGAGTGGCAACCTGGAGCGCAGCGCCTTTGCCATGCCCGGCTGCTGCGGGCGTGCACGCCGCCGGTTCAACGGAATGCGCGACAAGGAGGAATACCTCATGAACGGAAAAAGACGTGGCGGAATGGGACAAGGCGGTGGACGGGGTCAGGGCCGAGGGGGTCAAAGACCTGGCCGTATGGGCGGCTCCTTGGCGGCCGGAACCGCCGGCTACTGCGTTTGCCCACAGTGCGGGCAGAGGGAACTCCACGAGCGCGGCTTCCCCTGCGTCGAGCGCAAATGTTCGAAGTGCGGGGCCGCCATGACAAGAGAGCAATAAGCAATACTATAGAAAGGAGGACACGAATATGCCAAGAGA
The DNA here is from genome assembly GCA_035541995.1 of Terriglobia bacterium. Taxonomy (GTDB): domain Bacteria; phylum Acidobacteriota; class Terriglobia; order Versatilivoradales; family Versatilivoraceae; genus DATKMG01. The sequence continues at coordinate 5,788 of DATKMG010000477.1, read as the reverse complement.
AGACAGAACAGGACCCATGGGAATGGGTTCGATGACAGGACGCAAGGCAGGATTCTGCGAGGCTTTTGGAATACCTGGCACTGCGAATTCCACCCCGGGCCGCGGATTCGGCATGGGTTTTGGCCGGAGTCGCGGATTCGGCGGCAGAGACCGGGGATGGCGGCACCGGTTCTACGCCACGGCTTTGCCAGGATGGATGCGGTTCGGCGAGTATGCCGCCCCGCCTCAGCAGTCCGGCCCAGAGATGGAAAAACAGGCGCTCGAGAACCAGGCCGCTACATTGCAGTCGGAACTCGATGCAATCAAGAAACGCCTTTCCGAGATAGAAACCGGAAATGCGGCACAATGACCTCGTAGAGGTTTAGTAAGGCGGCGGGGGTACGAACCCATCGGTTGGTGCTCCCGCTGCACCTTCAACTTGAAAAAAGGAGATGATAAAAATGGAACAGCCAGCCAGACTTCCGCTGATTGGCGAAAAGGCTCCGTGCTTCAAGGCCGAAAGCACGCAGGGACCGATTAACTTCCCCGAAGATTTCAAGGGGAAATGGGTGATTTTCTTCTCCCATCCCGCCGATTTTACTCCGGTCTGCACGACCGAGTTCATGACCTTCGCGTCCATGCAACCTGAGTTCGAAAAGCTCAACTGCAAACTCCTCGGCCTTTCCATCGACAGCACTTACAGCCACATCGCCTGGCTCAGAACCATCAAGGAAAAGATCGAATTCAGGGGGATGAAAGGTGTCGAGGTGACCTTCCCGGTGATCAGCGACCTGACGATGGAGGTATCCAAGGCGTTCGGCATGCTCCAGCCCAGTGCCAGCACCACCCAGGCGGTTCGGGCGGTTTTCCTTATCGATCCCGAGGCCAATGTTCGTGCGATTCTCTACTACCCCCTCAGCAACGGGCGCAACATGGTAGAGATCAAGCGTTTGCTTATGGCCATGCAATTGTCTGACAAACACAAAGTAGCCACACCCGCCAACTGGCAACCGGCGGAAGACGTCATTATTCCCCCGCCCGGTTCCTGCGGTACGGCCAAGGAACGAGTCGAGCAGCCCGCGGCCGACACCAAAGTGCTTGACTGGTTCATGGTGCTCAAGCAATGCCCAAAGTAATGTTCGATAATTGAAAAAGGAGATATCCCATGAGATTGACGCATCTGGCCACCCTGATTTGCACGGCGGCTCTGGGTCTGGCCCTTACCAGTTTTGCAGCAGAGAGTACCACACAGTCGAAAGACGGCGTGTTCATTCACCTCAGCCAGGGCCAGAACGATCCCCATCGGGTTCTTATGGCCTTGAACATGGCCAACCTCATGTCCGAAGACCATCCTGTGCTGGTGTACTTCGACATTAAGGGCATTGGGGTGGTTCTCACGGATGCCAAGGATCTGACCTACTCACATTTCCCGTCGTTGAGGTCTCAACTTGCGAAATTGCGCGAGAAGGGTGTTCTCTTGATGGCCTGTCCCGGCTGCTTGAAAGCAGCGGGAAAGTCCGCGGATGACCTCGCTCCGGGCGTCCAGATTGCCGATAAGACGAGGTTCTTCTTGTTCACAACGGGAAGGATTCTGACGCTGGACTATTGACAGAAAATGAAGCCGTAAGGGCACCGAACCCTCGCGTGGACATTCAAGGAAACATTCCGCGTTGGCTTCTGAGGCTAACGCGGAATGTTCGATGCTATTTGCTAAGAGGAGCAAACAGGTGAAAGTTGCCTTCACAATCTCTGGAAACGATCTCAACGCCCCGCTGGACAACCGTTTTGGCCGGGCGCCGAAATTCCTGGTTTATGATTTGGATAGCGAAACCTTCAAAGTGGCCGAGAACCAGCAGAATCTAAACACGACCCAGAGAGCGGGAATCCAGTCGGCAGAAACCGTGGCTCGCTTGGGAGCTGGAAGTTTCGTGACCAGGCATTGCGGGCCTAAAGCCTTTCGCGTTCTTTCTGCGGCCGAGGTCAAAATCTACACCACGGATGTGCCCCTCGTGGCCGCCACCCTAGAACAATGCCGTTTGGGCAAGTTAGCCGAGGCCCGCTCGGCGGACACAGAGGGCCATTGGGTATGAAAAAGAAGACCGTCATTACATTCAGGCCCATCGGCGTAATCCACAGCGAGCATGTAGACGCGGAGAAGACCCCCATCCAACCAGTCTACGCCAAAGGTTGCCGGGGATGGGTGGAGATCTTCCCGGAGTATGCGGAGGGGTTACGTGACTTGGAGGGCTTCTCGCACCTCTATCTCATCTACCACTTCCACCAGGCAGACGCCATGAAACTGCTCGTGAAACCCTTTCTTCAAGATCAAGTGCACGGGGTCTTCGCCACTCGCGCCCCTTGCCGTCCCAATCCCATCGGGCTGAGCATTGTGGAACTGGCCAGTCGCGAAGACAATGTGCTGCACCTCAGAGGAGTGGACATTTTAGATGGCACCCCGCTTTTAGACATCAAACCCTACACGGCCAGGTTTGACCGCATCGATACGATACGCAACGGTTGGCAAGATGCGGTGGATGAGGAGACCGCGCGCCGAAAAGGGACACGCGAATATGATGGGGAAGCGGTGGTAGGGAGCGGGAAGGATAACGAGCGATGACCACTGGCTGATATCCACGGAGAAGCAACGAAATACCCTGGCGGGAGTATGGCCCCAGGGCAAATGAAGTAATGCGAAGGAACTACTAAATCAAGTTTGAGAATTCTCAATATTTCCAATCAAGGAGGATCGGACATGAAAAAGATTATGAGTGTAATTGCTTTGGTGACTATGGTCGGCTTCGTTTTCGCCAGCGAATCGTGGGCACAACAAGGAATGGGGAGGAAAGGCGGAAGCGGTTGGGGACCAGGGACACCTTACGCCAGGATGTACAACCCTCAAACCGTTGAGACCATCACGGGAGAAGTTGTTTCGGTCGATAAGATCACTCCCGTGAAAGGCATGTCTTACGGTGTCCACATCTTGTTGAAGACGGCCAAAGAAACGATTTCTGTTCATCTCGGCCCCGGCTGGTACATCGACAATCAGGACATAAAAATCGTGCCCAAGGACAAGATCGAGGTGAAGGGGTCACGTGTCAGCTTTGAGGGCAAACCCGCTCTGATCGCAGCAGAAGTTAAGAAGGGGGATGAGGTGTTGATGCTCCGCGACTCGAATGGTTTTCCCGCTTGGAGTGGCTGGAGACGCAGATAAGAAACAAAGCAGTCAATTCCAAAACAGTGGAGGATAACACAATGAAAATCGCCATTCCTTTGGCGGATGGAAAACTGGCAGCACATTTGGGCCATTGCGAGCGTTTTGCGATACTGGAAGTGGATCTCGCGACACAAAAGATCCTCAAACGAGAAGAAGTGGACGCACCGCCGCATCAACCGGGTCTCCTGCCGCCCTGGCTGGCGGAGAGAGGAGCCAATCTCATCATCGCGAGGGGGATGGGTCAACGCGCCCGAGGGCTTTTTGCCGAACGGGGCATTCAGGTAGTGGTAGGTGTGGCCGCCGAAATTCCCGAGCGCCTGGTGACAGATTATTTGGCCGGGACTCTGGCAGCCAGTGAGAATGCGTGTAACCACTGAAAGGATTGGTCCAAATCTGAGGCGATTCAATCCAGGAGGAAATAGGATCTCAAACCCAGAGGACCTACTGGAAAGATCCCCATGAGGCGACACACCGCTGCTCAATGAGCAGAAAAGAGCTGCCGTCACCAATTGCAGATAGGATTAGTGTAAGGGATTAGACTCCAATATGTTACAGTTGAATTGGGCCTCACCAATTGGGGTGTGCTACAAAATTGCGAACAAGTGTTTTTGTCAGTGAGGGATAAGGATAGGTCACCAACAGTTCACTGCGGAAGCACTCTCCTGGATCGTGGCGGGCGAGTGTTCTCCGTAAAAGTTGGATGCAAAGAGGAAGACACTCTGCACGCCGGCGTTCTCGAGTTGCTCTACAAGTGAAATCATGATGAAAAAACGTGTGGTGATCGTTGGAGGTGTGGCGGGTGGTGCCACTTGCGCGGCACGCCTGCGCCGGTTGGACGAAAAGGCAGAAATCATCGTTCTTGATCGCGGTCCATATGTCTCGTTCGCCAACTGCGGGTTGCCCTACTACGTAGGTAACGTGATTCAGGAAGAGACCAAGCTGCTGGTGGCGACACCCGAACTCTTCCGGGAGCGGTTCAACATCGAGGTGCGCACCCGAAACGAAGTCACGGCTATCGACCCCCAGAAGCGGGAGGTTCACGTTCGAGACCTCCGGTCGGACCGTGTTTACCGTGAAGGTTATGACGCACTCGTGCTTTCTCCTGGAGCTGCCCCAATTCGTCCGCCTCTCCCAGGCATCGACCTCCCGGGCATCTTCACCCTGCGCACCGTTCCCGACAGCCGCCGGATACGCGAGTGGATCAAGTCCAGGAGTGCACACCGGGCAGTTGTCGTCGGAGGTGGATTCATCGGGCTCGAGATGGCCGAGAATCTTGTGCACCGTGGGTTGGAAGTCAGCATCGTCGAGATGGCGAACCAGTTGATGCCGCCTCTCGATCCAGAGATGGCGGAGTTCGTTCGCCGGCACGTGGCCACTCACGCCGCACACCTCCAGTTGGGAGATGGAGTGGCCGGATTCGAGCCGATCGCCGATGGCAGTCTCATCGTGCGCACGAAGAAGGGAGAGACATTTCCTGCGGATATCGTAATCCTCTCGATTGGCGTACGACCCGAGTCGGGCCTCGCCCGAGATGCCGGATTGGAGCTCGGTGCGCGAGGAGGAATCCGGGTCGATGATCAGATGCGCACCAGCGATCCGCACATCTGGGCGGTAGGCGACGCAGTTGAAGTCAAAAGCACGGTGAGCGGCCAGTGGGAACTGATTCCACTAGCAGGACCAGCCAATCGGCAAGGACGCGTGGCGGCTGAAGTCATCTGTGGCCGTGACTCTCGGTTTCGCGGTGTGCAGGCGACTGCGGTCTGTGGCTTCTTTGGCTTGACGGTTGCACTCACGGGTGCAACGGAGAAGTCCCTCCAACGTGCGGGCGCCCATGACTTCGAAGCGGTCTACCTGCATCCCGGCCACCACGTTGGCTATTACCCGGGCGCCAAGCCCATTCACGTGAAACTGTTATTCCGGAAGTCCGATGGCCTTGTTTTGGGCGCCCAGGCCATAGGTGAGGAGGGTGTGGAACGCCGGATCGATGTGATTGCCGCGGCGATACAGATGGGCGCTACTGTATTCGACCTCGAGGAGGCCGAACTCTGCTACGCCCCGCAGTATGGGGCCGCTAAAGATCCGGTAAACGTTGCCGGCATGGTGGCTGCCAATGTTGTCCGAGGCGACGTCGAAGTCGCGCCCTGGAGTGAAGTGACCACCACCGGCGCGCTGGTTCTCGATGTCCGGGAGCCTGCTGAGTTTCAGCGCGGTTCTATCGATGGAGCAATTAACATCCCGCTGGGCCAATTGCGGGAGCGCCTGGAGGAATTGCCGCACGATCGCGAGATCTGGATCAACTGTGGAGTCGGACAACGGGCCTATTATGCCTGCCGGCTTCTCAACCAGCATGGATTCAGGGTGAAGAATCTCTCCGGAGGATACCACACCTATCGGGCTTGGTACCCCGAGGACCGGACCCAGCGGTGCACGACCTGACAGAGCCCTCTGGAGTATTCTTCGTAACTCCCCGTCCGTGTGGCAGTGCGTGCGCTCAGAGGCCGCACTACGCATTATCAGGTGTGCGTGAACCGCTGGTTTTTCTGCCGGTCCCTGTGCTACATTGGTCGGGGTTGGCGGTATGGGTCTCTGGAACAG
>DATKMG010000476.1:0-12389 GCA_035541995.1 Terriglobia bacterium | reverse complement strand
TCCGAAACGCGACCTTCGGATTGCCCTTCCCCAAAACCTTCGTGATCGCCGCCGTCAGCGTCGTCTTCCCGTGATCGATATGCCCGATCGTCCCCACATTCACGTGCGGCTTGCTCCGATCAAATCTCTCCTTCGCCATCGGTTCATCCTTTCTAATCAGAGGGAAAGCACTTCCGTCTCAGGCTCTGCCCTGTACTTTAGCTACGATCTCGTCACTGACGAGTTTCGGCGCCTGTTCGTAATGAAAAAAGTGCATGGTATAGGTTGCCCGGCCTTGAGTCTTGGATCTCAGGTCCGTGGAATAACCAAACATCTCGGAAAGTGGGACCACCGCAGTAATGACCTGCGATCCAGCTCGGGGTTCAGACCGCTCGATTCGTCCCCGCCGGGAATTCAGATCACCGACCACTGCTCCCATGAACTCTTCCGGAACTACGACCTCAACTTTCATAATCGGCTCTAGCAGAACCGGGTTGCCCCTGGCGCAAGCGTCTTTCACTGCCATCGAAGCAGCAATCTTAAAGGCCATTTCCGACGAATCGACCTCATGATAAGAACCGTCGAAAAGGGTCACCTTCACATCCTGCATCTCATAACCTGCAAGCACTCCGGTTTCCAGCGCTTCGACAGCCCCCTTCTCCGCAGCGGGGATGTACTCCTTGGGAATAGCACCGCCCACAATCTTGTTGATGAACTCAATACCCTTGCCTGGCTCGGTGGGTTCAACGATCAGCTTGACGTGCCCGTATTGGCCGCGACCACCAGTTTGACGGATGAACTTTCCCTCTGCCTCGGCTTTCTTGCGGATGGTTTCGCGATACGCAACCTGAGGCTTGCCCACATTGGCGCCAACCCCAAACTCGCGAAACATGCGGTCGACCAGAATTTCCAGGTGCAATTCACCCATCCCAGACATGATGGTCTGTCCCGTTTCTGAATCGGTCACGACCTTGAATGTGGGATCTTCTTGAGCTAATTTGCCAAGGGCCATGCCCAGTTTTTCCTGATCTCCTTTGGTCTTAGGCTCAATGGCCACGGAGATGACGGGAACTGGAAAATCCATGGCCTCCAGAATAACCGGTGCATCCTCAGCACAAATCGTGTCGCCGGTGGTCACGGACTTCAATCCCACGGCAGCCGCGATGTCACCGGCGTAGACCTCTTTGATCTCCTCTCGTTTGTTGGCGTGCATTTTCAGGAGGCGACCCACCCGCTCGCGGGTCCGCCTTCTGCTGTTGTAGGCGAAGGACCCCGTCTTTAGGATGCCCGAGTACACTCGGAAAAAAGCCAACTGACCTACAAAGGGGTCAGTCATAATTTTGAAAACCAGCCCGGCAAAGGGCTCATCATCATCCGGCCTCCGTTGGACCTCCGCTACTCCGTCCTGATCAATACCGACCACTGGCGGAAGATCAAGAGGCGAAGGTAGGTAGTCAACTACGGCATCCAGAAGAGGCTGAATCCCCTTGTTCTTAAACGCAGAGCCACACAACACTGGAACCAAGGCCAGCGAAAGGGTGGACTTCCTCAAACTCGCCTTCAGTTCAGGAACGGAAATGGCCTCGCCCGTGAGATACTTTTCCAGCAGGCCCTCATCATGCTCACAGATAAGCTCCACCATCCTGTCCCGGTAGTGCCTTGCTTCCTTCTCGCGCTCGGCCGGAATGGGAATAGTTTCATAGGCGGAACCTAGGGTCTCGTCTTTGTAAACCTCAGCTTGCATTGCCATCAGATCAATAATTCCCGTGAAAGTCTCTTCCTTGCCTAAAGGAAGCTGCACGGAAACCGGGTTGGCCTTGAGTCGGGACTTAATCATGTCGATACAACGGTCGTAGTCGGCTCCGACCCGGTCCATCTTGTTGACGAAGACTATTCGCGGAACCTGGTACTTATCTCCCTGGCGCCATACCGTTTCAGTTTGAGGCTCCACACCCTCCACAGATCCGAGCAGGCAGATTGCCCCATCCAAGACTCTAAGGCTGCGTTCAACTTCGGCAGTAAAATCCACATGGCCGGGGGTATCAATGATGTTGATTCGCACCTCGTTCCAAAAGCAGGTTGTCGCAGCCGAAGTGATGGTGATCCCACGCTCTTGCTCCTGTTCCATCCAGTCCATGATGGCAGTCCCATCGTGCACTTCACCCAGCTTGTGAGTAATCCCGGTATAATAAAGGATCCGCTCAGTCGTAGTCGTCTTTCCGGCATCAATATGAGCCATGATGCCGATATTTCGAGTCATTCCAAGTGGGACCGACCGGGCCATACTCTCCGCACCGCAACTGCCCCTCTCACTCAGCCTCGCAAAAGCCGAAATGGTCACCGTGCGCTTGCTTCAGCACGGCAGAACCGGGGAAGGTGACACGAGCAGTTGTTTGTTTTGCCCCCAGAGGGACACCTTTCCTGTTTACCAGCGATAATGGGCGAAAGCCTTGTTGGCTTCTGCCATCTTGTGCACATCTTCCCGCTTTTTAATAGCCGCCCCACGGCTATTGGCGGCGTCCATAAGCTCTGCCGCGAGCCTCTCCTCCATCGATTTTTCCTTGCGGGCACGCGTGTAAGCGATTAGCCACCGGATACTCAAGGAAATCCTGCGGCTTGGATTGACCTCCACAGGTACCTGATAGTTGGCACCGCCCACACGACGGGTCTTGACTTCCAGCACGGGCTTAACGTTCTCGACGGCCTTCTTAAATACTTTGATCGGGTCATCACCCGCCTTTTGCTGGAGAATCTTCAGGGCATTGTAGAAGATCTTTTCAGAAGTGCTCTTCTTGCCATCCCACATCATGCAGCTGATAAACTTCGTAACCAGGGTGCTGTTGTGAATAGGGTCCGAAAGAATCTCCCGCTTGGGAATGCTTCCTTTTCTAGGCATATCTCCAACTCCTCAGCAAGCAAACAGGCTATCGCATCGCTGACAAACCAGCGGTTTATTGAATCGTACCTGGAGAATGACTACTTGGGACGTTTGGCCCCGTATTTGGACCGGCTCTGTTTCCGATTTTGAACTCCGACTGAGTCCAATGTTCCACGGACAACATGGTACCGCACGCCGGGAAGGTCCTTCACACGGCCTCCACGAATGAGTACGATGGAGTGTTCCTGCAAGTTGTGACCAATACCCGGAATGTATGTGGTCACTTCGATGCTGTTGGTTAGCCGAACTCGCGCCACCTTACGCAGAGCCGAATTCGGTTTCTTGGGCGTGGAGGTATATACGCGCACACATACCCCCCGTTTTTGCGGACAGCCTTGTAGCGCGGGACTGCTTGTCTTGTACTTCGGCTTACTCCGACCCAACCTAACTAACTGGTTAAACGTTGGCAAGACTCAATCTCCTCAATCTCCTCAATCTCTCCGACATCTTCATCAACAGGCCAGCAATCCTTTGTCGTCACTAAGCGACAAAGCCTAAAAATTTAACAAAACCGACCCCCATCTGTCAATCAAAATCCCGATTCTATTGCACTTCATTGAGAAACTATTGCAGCAACGAGATCCACCCCACCTTGCTTATCCGGCAAAATGTCTTTGGCAAAGCACAAACTGTCCCAGGAAATTCAACGTTCATGATTCCATCATTATACTTTTAGAATTTCTTCTTCCTTTTTCTTGGCCAATTCCTCAACCTTGACTACGAACTGACCAGTGACTTTCTGAATTTCTTCCAGCCCCTTTCGTTCGTCATCCTCAGAGATCTTCTTCTCCTTCAGCAGTTTCTTGAGGGCCTCATTTTCGTCCCTGCGAATGTTTCGGATGGCTGTGCGATGATCTTCCAGAACCTTTCCTACGTGTTTCGCCAGTTGCTTCCGGCGCTCCTCCGTCAGCGGAGGTATTGGAATCCGGATAATCTTGCCATCATTGGAAGGGTTGAGTCCCAGATCCGACGCTCGAATGGCCTTTTCGATGGCCACTAACAGTGACGTGTCCCAAGGCTGAGCCGTGATCAAGTTTGATTCAGGCACCGCCAAGGTGGCCACCTGGTTTAGAGGAGTCGGATTCCCGTAGTAGTCTACGGTGATATGATCCAATAGGGAAAGGGAAGCCCTCCCTGAACGGATTCCAGCCAGTTCTCTCCGCAAATCCTCAACTACTTTTTCCATCCGCGTTTTGGAGTTATTCACGGTTTCTTTGATCATGAGTATTACACCTTCACGATAGTCCCGATCTTGTCTCCCAACACGACTCTTTTGATGTTTCCCGAGCGAAGAAGGTTAAAAACGATGATGGGCATTTTGTTGTCCATACACAGGGAAATGGCTGTACTGTCCATTACCCGTAGCCCCTTGCGTATCACTTCGAGGTATGTGATTTCCTTAAACATTGCAGCGCCCTTGACCTTGACTGGATCGGCATCGAAGATCCCATCGACCTTGGTGGCCTTCAGGATGACATCGGCCTTGATCTCCATGGCCCGGAGGGCGGCGGCAGTGTCAGTTGAAAAATAGGGATTACCGGTCCCGGCAGCAAAGATCACTATTCGACGCTTTTCCAAATGGCGAATGGCTCGCCTTCGAATGAAAGGTTCTGCTACCTCTCTCATTTCAATGGCGGAAACCACCCGCGTGAAAACTCCGCTTTTCTCCAGGGCGTCCTGCAGAGCAATGGCGTTGATGACCGTAGCCAACATGCCCATGAGGTCCCCTGTCACCCGCTCCATACCCTGAGCGGTTACGGCTACCCCCCGAAAGATATTCCCTCCCCCAAGGACAATAGCAGTTTCCACCCCCAAGTCATGAACTTCTTTGACTTCCTCAGCAATGGCTCTAACAATTTGAGGGTCTACACCGAAACCCTGATTTCCTACCAGAGCTTCCCCACTCATTTTCAGCAGAATTCGTTTGTAGACTGGTTTTTCTCTCTTGGCGGTCATAGGAAAGGGAATTAGCCTAGTTGGGCCGCTACATCCGCTGCAAAATCACTGCTCTTCTTCTCCAGCCCTTCCCCCACCTTGAACCGGGCGAATCGTCGCACCAAAACATTCTCCTTGGTGCTCAGAACCATTTCAGAGATCAATTGTCCCACCTTGAGTTTGTCATTCTTCACGAAGGGTTGATCATAAAGGCAGACTTCTGAATAGAATTTGCTCAATTGGCCTTCGACAATCTTCTCGACTACGCTAATAGGCTTCCCTGATATTAGGGCCTTTTCCTTGTATATTTCTTTTTCTTGATTCAAGACCGTCTCCGGGATGTCTTCCTTCCGAATGTACTTGGGGTCCATGGCGGCGACATGCATCGCGATGTCTTTGGCCAAGTCGTGAAACTCCGCACTGCGAGCCACAAAATCTGTCTCACAGCTGAGTTCAACCATCACTCCAATCTTGTTCCCTGGATGAATATAGGAGACCACCACTCCCTCAGTTGCTATTCGATCCGCCCGTTTGGCAGCAGCAGCCAGTCCTTTTTTCCTGAGAACCACAACGGCCTTGTCAAAGTCGCCATCGGTCTCCTGAAGGGCCGCTTTACATTCCATGATCCCAGCGTCCGTTTTATCCCGAAGTTGCTTTACTTGTAGCGCAGATATAACCATCCCTCTCCAATGCTCCTTTTTCGCAAATTGTCCGTGTCCCGGATACCAACCTCCTGCACCGACTTCGGCAGAACATCCCTCGCCGGGTGGTCTTGTCTAGGCACACACTGCGTGGGCTATAGGGGGTGGGGTTGGTGTGGGAATCCGGTCCAGTCTCTGGAATGATTCAAGCCGATAATCGCTACGGGCCAGAAATCAATTGGAGGTCGCAGGCACTCCCCCGAGGTCTCCCGCTGCAAGATGACCATCACCGGCCCGTCTTGCCGGGTCCGGCCCGACCGCGGTTCTCGAGTCTGGTTCAGGAACCCCTGCGTTCCCTTCCAATCCTGGCAGCGCGTCCCGAGCGGCCAATCCAGCCACGTCCTTCGCCGCATCAACTTCAATCTTATCTTTTAGTGCCGCAGTCCCCTCGATGACCGCATCCGCTGCCTTGGAGACAAACAGCTTGATGGCACGCAATGCGTCATCGTTTCCGGGAATCACGTAATCGATATCGTCAGGATCGCAGTTGGTATCCACGATAGCCACAACCGGGATTCTCAGACGGTTGGCTTCTTTGACCGCGATCTCCTCCTTCTTGGAATCGATCACGAAAAGCGCCTGGGGAAGCTTCTTCATCTCCCGGATTCCCGATAGATTTTTTTCCAGCGCCTTTCTTTCCCGCTCGAGCCGAGCTACTTCTTTCTTCGTAAAAAGATTATAGCGACCGTCGGTCGACATCTCCTCGAGTTCCTTGAGACGCTCGATGGATTTTTGGATGGTAACGAAGTTAGTCAGCAAGCCACCCAGCCAACGTTGATTGACAAAGTACATCCCGCAGCGTCGTGCTTCGTCGGTAATTGCCTCTTGTGCCTGCCGCTTTGTCCCCACGAACAGCACACTCCCGCCCTGGCTCACCACTTCGGTGACGAACCGGGTAGCCTCCTTGAACATCCGAAGGGTCTTTTGCAGATCGATAATGTAGATCCCGTTCCGCTCCCCAAAAATGAATTCCTTCATTTTTGGGTTCCAGCGCCGAGTCTGGTGCCCGAAATGGACACCGGCCTCTAGAAGTTCTTTCATCGAAACAGCCGCCAAACACACCTCCTGATGTAGCTAAATATAGAATTCAGATCCTAACTGCGAATTTGCTCTCTCGGGTCCCTGGACCAGGTCCTACCGGGGGAATCCCCCTAACTATTTGAGGGCCCCACAAACCGGGATATGTGGATCAGGGTTTTCATTCCACAGGAAGAGATCGGATAAGCGGCCTTTACTACTTACCGCTTGGAGAACTGGAACCGCTTCCGGGCACCCTTCTGCCCATACTTTTTGCGTTCCTTGGATCTGGGGTCACGGGTTAGGAACCCACTCTTCTTGAGTTTCTTTCGGAGTTCCTGGTCAAATTCGATCAGGGCCCGAGTGATACCCAGACGCACCGCTCCTGCCTGACCGGCGGTGCCTCCACCACTTACGTTCACCAATGCATCGAACTTCCCAGTCGTTTCGGTTACCGAAAAAGGCTCCCGAATGATCATGCGGTGGGTCTCGCTCTTAAAGTAGTTCTCCACGTTCCGACTGTTGACAACAAGAGCACCGTTTCCGGGACGCAAGAAGACCCGAGCTGTGGAGGATTTTCTACGTCCCGTCCCATAAAATTGAACCGTCTCTGACAATCCGCCTTCCTCCCTCCGAGGTTATCTCACTATTTCAATCAACTCCGGCATTTGGGCCGCATGGGGATGAGTGATTCCGGAGTAGACCTTGAGTTTCTTCCCCATGGCGCGTCCGAGTTTATTTTTTGGCAGCATTCCTTTGACTGCTTCTTCAACAATCTTTGTCGGCCGTCTCTGCTTCATCTCCTTGACCGGCCTGGCTCGGAGTCCTCCAGGATATCCCGTGTGGTGACGATAGACCTTCTCTTCCATTTTCCTCCCAGTCAGTCTGACTTTTTCGGCATTGATGACAATCACATGATCGCCCATGTCCATATAAGGAACCCAATCGGGCTTCAGCTTTCCAGTCAGGAGGTTCGCTGCGTATGTCGCCAGCCGTCCCAGGACTTGATCCTGAGCATCGATCAGGTACCATTTTCGATTGACCCCTTTGCCCTGGGGGAAATATGTTCCCATTCCTAGACCTCACAAGAGAAGGAAACTCTACAAACCACAAAGTTTCAAAACTACTCGATTGGCCCCATTTTGTCAAGAAAAACATTCAATTCTTGACATTTAGCTGGAAAGCAGCTAGTGTGGCGCGATGGCAGTGGAGGCTTTTACCTACCCCGCCTGAGATACACGGAATGCACAAGCCATGGCGCATCCTGGAGTACTTGAAGCCCTACCTGCCGGTCTTTACAATTGCCTTCCTGTTGATGGGGATGGCCGCAGGTTTTGAAGGACTGCGGATCCTCCTGTTACGCCCTATATTTGACAACATCCTCGCTAACGCGCTCTTTCAAACTGCTTCTAGAGGATCGCGGATTGAAATCTTCACCCTCCCGTTTACCTCTTTTAAGGTTTATTTGGATCAACTGAATTTCTTCAGGGCTGGCGAGACTTGGCAAATTGTGGGCTGGCTGATTATCGTGACCACCTTTGTCAAAGGGCTGGCAGAGTGGCTCTCCACTTATCTCCTGAACTACATGGGCCAGTCAGTGGTCATGACAATTCGCAATCGGTTGTATTCCAAGATCCTGAACCAGTCGTCGAGCTTTTTCCACTCCCACTCGACGGGCCGATTGATTTCCCGTGTAACCAACGATGTGGAGAAAATTCAATTTGCTGCCTCCACCAATCTGGCGGACGCCTTGAAGCAAGGACTCAACTTGGCCGTATTCCTTGCCATCATTTTTTACGCTGACTGGAAATTGGCCTTCGGATCGATCTTGATTGCCCCCGTCATCATCTGGCCTTCGAAATACATCGGCAAAAAGATCCGGAAATCCAGCCGTTCCAGCCAGGATAAGATGGGGGAGATTTCCGATATCCTTCAAGAGACGATTACCGGTCATCGAATCGTCAAGGCTTTCGGTATGGAAGCATTTGAGCGGGAGAAATTCAGACAGGCAACTGGTCGATTAGCCCGGATCAACCTCAGTTGGATCCGAGTTCATTCCATTACCTCCCCTTATATGGACCTGATCGCTGCCATTACTATCACTTTGATGCTCTATTACTGTCAGCAGCGGATCAGTTTGGGACAGATGACCACGGGGAAGTTCGTTGTGTTTATGGGTGGGCTGATTCAACTCTATGAGCCAATTCGGCGAATCAGTGGGATTTACAATAGCTTCCAACAAGCCCGGGGGGCCACCGGCAAAGTGTTCGACTTGCTGGATGAGCAGTCAGAAACGGTCGAGAAGCCGAGGGCGATCATAATTAGACAGTTTAGCCGTGAGGTCGAGTTCCGGAACGTCAGCTTCAATTACAATGACAGTCATCTGCCTGTTCTTCAGGAGGTCAGCCTCACGATCAAGCGCGGTGAAGTGGTCGCCTTGGTTGGCTCAAGCGGCTCCGGCAAGACGACACTGGTAAACCTTCTGCCACGGTTCTTTGATCCTTCTGACGGGCAAATTCTGATCGATGGTATCGACATTCGAGATTTGTCCTTAGCCTCCTTACGTTCTTTGATGGGGCTAGTCACACAAGAGACGATTCTTTTCAACGACACGGCACGCAATAACATCTGTTACGGCCGCGACAAGGTCACAGACGAGGAGGTCTTGGCCGCTAGCAAAGCTGCACTTGCCCATGATTTCATTGAACAAATGCCTCAGCAATACCAATCGGTGATTGGAGAACGGGGGCAGAAGCTCTCGGGCGGTGAACGTCAGCGGATTGCCATTGCCCGGGCTCTTTTGAAGAACTCGCCTATCTTGATCCTGGACGAAGCGACATCGGCCCTGGATTCTGAATCCGAAATCCTGGTTCAGAAAGCCCTTTCCAATCTGATGCAAGGGCGCACCGTTATCGTGATCGCTCATCGTCTCTCCACCATCCGGAGAGCTGACAAAATCGTAGTTCTTGACCAGGGGCAGATTTGTGAAGTTGGGACTCATGCGGATTTAGTTGAAAGGGGAGGAGTTTATCAACGTCTCCACGATTTGCAGTTTGCAGAGATTGATTCAACCTGGGTTGTCTGAAATTCTATGATTAAGAGCATGACTGGTTTCGGTCGAGGCCGCTACGAAGGAACGACCTTCGCATGCACTGTCGAGATTAAGTCGGTCAACCACCGGTTTTTGGACCCACACGTTCGACTCCCGTCTGAGTTGAGCGAGTTGGAGTTGCCTATCAGACGATGGATTCAGAACCGCGTCAAGCGGGGTAGGATCGACCTGACCCTTACTGTCGAAAGAAACGAAACTCTCAGCTTCGGTCTAAACCCTTCAATCCTTCAGGCCTATCTGAGTGCTTTTGAGCAGTTGCGAATCAACTTTGGCATCCAAGGAGAAATCGACCCCGTACAGTTGCTCCGAACACCCGGCATCTTGAATTTGGAGTCGTCCAACCTTTCGGGGGAGGCTTTGGACTTAACCCGAAAGGGCGTCGAACAGGCTGTCCAAACTGCCCTTCAAGCCCTTGATGCCATGAGGGAGGAAGAAGGGAAGGCGTTGCGCTCAGATATCCTCCGACGCCTTCAAATCATCGAAACGGAAGCCGCATCCATCAAATCGATGACTGTCGGGGCCCTGAACTCCCACCAGGAGAGGTTGCAGGCGCGCTTGAGTGAATTGCTGAAAGGAGTCCCCCTGGATCCCGTCAGGGTTGTTCAGGAAGCTGCCTTTTACGTGGAGCGCAGTGACATCAGTGAAGAACTGACTCGACTTGAAAGCCATGCGGAACAATCGAGAGGGTTGCTCGCCAATGGCCACGACGTGGGCAAGACCATGGATTTTCTGTTACAGGAAATGAATCGAGAGGCCACCACCATACTCTCCAAAACCACCGGTTTGGTTGGAGGGGGTATGGACATCTCCAATAAGGCCATCTTGATCAAGAGTGAGATTGAGAATATCCGGGAACAAGTTCAAAACCTGGAGTAAATATGTCCTCCAGAGGTCAGTTGTTTATCGTTTCTGCGCCCTCAGGGTCAGGAAAATCGACAATTGTGAATCAGGTCTTAAATGAAGTTCCCGATCTGATCTTTTCAGTTTCCTTCACGACTCGGAGTCCCAGGGGCCATGAGCGCGATGGCATTGAATATCATTTCGTAAGTGAAAATGTCTTCCAACAGATGATCAACGAAGGCCAGTTCATCGAGCACGCCAAAGTCTTTGACCATTATTACGGGACTGCTCGATCGACTGTGGAGGCGGCGTCGACTCAAGGAAAGGACGTGATTCTGGACATCGAAGCCGAGGGGGCCACCCAGGTAAGGAGACAGATTGCGGATACCGTATCCGTCTTCATTTTCCCCCCCTCGTATTCGGCCTTGAAGAACCGACTCGAGCAACGTGGCCAGGACCAGCAGGAGACCATCCTGAAGCGGCTGGACTGGGCCAAGCGGGCGGAGATAACCCGATATCGGGAGTATGATTTTGTGATTGTAAACGAAAACCTCTCGCTTTCAGTCAATTTGTTGAAATCCATCATTATTGCAGAACGCTGCCGCAAGAAGCGTTCAATCGAACGGATTGAATCTATTATTAAGACCTTTGGAGGAATTTGAATTGGCGACGCAACCACCTGGATCCACCGAAAGCAAGTTTCGGTTTATCATCATAGCGGCCCGGCGGGCACGTCAGTTGCAGGGCGGGTCCCGTCCTCTGCTGACTCCTCAAACGAAGAAATTCACCAGCATCGCCCAAGAAGAGGTGGCCTCAGGTCTGGTCCCCTACGAGATTCCGGAAGTGCCGAAATCACAAAAAAAACGTGGAGCTAAGGGGAGTAACGCCCATGCGAAAAACAAGAATTCAGTGGCCTGAGTAACCAGGGTAGCTTAGATCGGAACGAATGGAGGGCCCAGGGTCGGGTCTTCCGTGCACATTCTGGCGAGAAACGGTCTTGCTTCGAGGCACGTTAAGCCCCATGAGAATCCTGCTAGGCATTAGCGGCTGTATTGCTGCGTACAAATCTGCAGAATTGCTACGCATGCTGCAGAAGCGGGGCCATGACATCTTTGTCGTGATGACGGAGAATGCTCAGCATTTTATCTCTCCACTCACCTTGGAAACCCTGAGCCGGCATCCGGTCATCGCGCGAATGTTTCCTGATAAAGCCCTCCAGCCCCTCTGGGAGTCTCCACTTGAACATATCCATCTGGCCAACGCCGTCGATGGACTATTGGTGGCTCCGGCCACAGCCAATATCCTGGGCAAGTTTGCTCATGGTATTGCCGATGACTTTCTCACCACGGCTTATCTGGCGACCCCCGCGCCCGTAGTAATTGCCCCCGCTATGAACGTCAATATGTGGAATCATCCGGCCGTCCAGGAGAACCTGCGGCTACTGGAATCCCGAGGGAGCATTATTGTTGAGCCTGAAGAGGGGTATCTAGCCGAAGGCGTTGAGGCCAAGGGGCGATTGGCCAGCCTGGAATGCATTGTGGCGGCAACAGAAAAGGCTTTCCTTGCCAAACAGGATCTACTCCAGGAGACTGTTTTGATTACTGCAGGCCCCACCTGCGAAAATCTGGATCCCGTGCGTTATCTCACCAATCGCTCTTCGGGGAAGATGGGATATCAAATAGCCGCGGCGGCCCGGCGACGGGGAGCCTCAACCCTGCTGGTCAGTGGGCCTACCTCATTGGAACCTCCTGCGGGAGTGGATGTGGTCATGATCCGTTCAGCCGAGGAGATGCGTCGGGAAGTTCTGGCGAGATTTCCCAAGGCTACCGTCGTCATCAAGGCCGCAGCAGTGGCCGACTTCCGCCCT
>DATKMG010000475.1:0-5124 GCA_035541995.1 Terriglobia bacterium | reverse complement strand
GCCTCCTTTGTGTCGCTTATGCTGCTGGCTGCTTCAGCAGGGATTGCGATCGAATCGGCACGAGGGATATTCCAACCCCCTCACACACCCAGATCATTTACCATATGGATTCTCCTTGGGGTGGTTGTCGTGAAGGAGAGCCTCTTCCGGCTTGTATTCAGAGTGGGGGAGAAACTGACCAGCACTGCCGTTCGCACGGATGCCTGGCACCACCGCAGTGATGCTATTACCTCGGCAGCAGCCGCTATTGGGATCTCCATTTCTTTGTGGGGCGGCAAGGGATACGAGTTGGCCGACAACTACGCCGCCTTGTTCGCTAGCTGCGTCATTTCATTCAACGGTGTCCGTTTGCTCAAACCTGCCGTTAATGAACTGATGGATGCTCAGCCCTCCGAAGAACTTCAAAAGGAGATTCTCGGGCTGGCACGTCACTGCGAGGGGGTCCTGGGAGTGGAAAAGGTGCTGGCGCGGAAGGCCGGCCTTTCCTACCTGGTTGATATGCACATCGAGGTGGATAAAGGAATGACCGTTGAACAGGCCCACGACATTGCCCATCAAGTAAAGGACAAAATCCGCGAGGAGATACCGAAGGTGGTCGAAGTCCTCATTCACATAGAGCCCTATCCGCGGCGGCTTCACAACGGGATTGACATCGAATAGCTCGTCAGGTTGCGAATCATTTGCCCAGCAAATCCAAAGCTGCAGCACTCATAGCCATCACTCCGGTCTTAATGGTGGGCTCCGGGGCAGGAGCAAAGCGACTGGAATGCGTTGAGGGCAGAGGTTTTCCTCCTTCCCGAAGGCTCTCCTCCATCCTAGCCGGGTTCCCCGTGCCCCTTGAAAATCATCCTCGTCCTCGACAAAGAACCTTCCGAGTACGACGACGAGAACGAGGCCGAGTATGACCCGATTCTTGCATTAATGATCACTTAGAGTGTCACTCCTCATTTCCATGCTATTTGGTGCCCCCTGGACGAGCATGGAAGGCTCCTATGAAAATGCGAGTCTTGAGGGTGGCCGCCGGGCGTATGACCACCGTCACCCGTCGCGGCGGTTGCCTCAAACTGGTCGCCGTTCGGAGATCGGCTCCCACACTCCCCCAAACCCGCCATTTTCATCCGCAGATTTCGACTTTGATATGGATATCCAATCATCCGCGTGATTTGGGAGTGCCTTCATGGCCCTCCACCAGCGCCATCAGACTGTGTTGCACCTCGAGGAAATTGGAGAACTCCTTGTATGGGATTCCCTCTTGTTCACAATAGCGGGCGAGTCCAGCTCGGGCAAAAACAATGTCGGCACTCCTGGCCGCACCGCGGTCCGAGAGTCCATCGCCCAAGAATACAGCGCAGTAACCTTGGCTCCTGGCCAGCAACACGTCTCGCGCCTTGTCGTGCCCCCATTCCGTTTCGTCCAAGAACTGCAAGGACCACTGCCCTCCGGCAATCTGAAGCGAATTGGCGACGATCCTCACTCCCTCGAGGTTGAAAGGAGCCAAAAGACTTTCCACGACTTGTTGAATCCCTCCGCTGAGGACAGAGAGCGGGACCTTATGCCGGGAGCACCAGTTGGCAAATCCAGGGAATTCTTTATCGACCTCGATATGCTGGCGGAGTAATTCGAGAACCTGTGGAAATGTCCCCTTGATTGCCGCGACTTCCTGGAGGATCCCATCCCTCAAGCTGATCTCGCCAGACAAAATCTTCTTACCGATCTCCCGTCGAAATTCTGTTCCGCCAAACCATTCCGCCAGGAAATTGATGCTGTCAGGGTGGGCGATGGTTCCATCAAAATCGCTGAAAACAGACAATGGCAAAAATGCCGGCCCACTGGGGTTTTTCCGAAAATGGGCTTTATCGAGCATGGTCACTTTTCTAATGTCCTTCATTTTCGAAGATAACGGATTTATAAAACCATAGAGTTTGAACGAATCGCCACACCTCGACAACAAAAATCGCCTTGAATAACTCCGGTTGGCATTATTTAATACGGTATTGGATTTGGCGCCCCTCGACCTTGTGAAAAGGACGCCGTCCTAGATCTAAGAAAGTGCATTTGGAGTGCGGCAGCAATCGCGGGACATCGTTCCCACGCGCGATGCCGCTTTGGATTTGAGCTGGCAAGTCCCCCCAGCAGAATGCCGACTTTTTGCTTTTGATGAAATGGGGACAATCAAAGTAGCTGGGGTCTGCAAAGATCGGTGGAGAATCGGGGAATGAACTGGAGGTAATGAGCTCATGAAGTTCAGGCAAATCTTGTGGTGTGGATCAGTGCCCTGGGGAATGTGGTTGGGGGGTATGTGGTCTCTCCCACAGATCCAAGCAGTTCAGAAGGTGAGTCAATCCGGTCATATTGAAATTTATACCTGGGAAAGCGTCGGAGACATCACCGAAGTCTCCAACAAGACGCTGTCGATTCGAAGAACGCTGAAACTCTCGGGGGAAACTTGGAGGTTGGAGCCCGGTGCTGCTTCCGATGCGTCCCAACTCGAAAAAGGCGACCAGATCATGGCAAAAGGGAAAACCAGACCGGACGGTTCGTTCGAGACCAAGAGCATCTATATCGAAGTGCCATCGGCATCCCGACAGGAGGGGAGCGGCAAAACACCGGAACAAGCCGCCGACCTCGGAGCTCCACAAGGCCGAGTTTCATCCACGATTACAGATCCCGCCGGAACTCACCCGGAGAGCCGCGGTCGTGGCGGTTATGAAGGGCCAACCAGTCGCATCCCCGTCCCCACGGGGCCCGGCGGTCAGCGAGGGCCAGCGGGAGGACTACAGACTTCGCGTGTCCCCGACTTGCCCCGTTTCTTAGCCGGGGATGCAAAGGGTGTCATCGAACAAGTGAACTCGCAATTCATTATTCTAACGCAATCGTTCTTTACTGACGGAAACACTGTTGTACGTGATGTTTCCGGCAAGACTCACAAATGGAAGGATCTAAAACCCGGACAAAAAATCGCGGTTACGGTGAAGGATGAGCAGGACTCCAAAAGCGGAGCTCTGAAGGCCACTGTGGTTCGTCTCCTACCTTGACTGACAAGGCAAAGGTACTTTCCTTTTCAAATTCACGTGGATATCGCCGTTCTGAAGTCATCAACTACCTTTGGTAGAGAGATGTCAATTCCTTGAGGCGCTGCTGAATTGCCGAGGTTAGCATCTCCGAACGGAAACGCCAACGCCAGTTTCGATTGGGTCGTCCTGGCAGATTCATGCGGGAATCGGTTCCTAAGCCCAGAACATCCTGTAGCGGAACAATGGCTGTGTTTGCTACGGAGGCCATGGCAGTGCGAATGAGTGTCCAATTCATCTCCAGACCATCAGAATTCATGTACTTCAGGGCAAATTCCTTTTCCCGTTGAACCTGCTCGGCCAATCGAGTACTGTTCCCTGCCCCGCCGCTATTCCACCACCCCAGAGTCGTGTCGTTGTCGTGAGTACCGGTATAGACCACCAGACTCCGTACATAGTTGTGGGGTAGAAAGTCCGGAACTGGGGGATCCTGTCCAAAGGCGAACTGGAGGACTGCCATCCCGGGGAACCCAAGTTGCTTTCTCAGGTTTTCCACCGCAGGGGTAATCAGACCCAGGTTTTCAGCCACGATAGGAAGGCGCCCAAGTTCTCTTTCGAGGGCTTCAAAAAGGAGGATGCCCGGTCCCTTGACCCACCGACCTTTAACCGCAGTGGATTCCCCACTTGGGACCTCCCAATACCCTTCAAAGCCCCGAAAATGGTCGAGCCGCATCACATCCACAAGTTGCAGAGTCATGCGAATCCGCTCGACCCACCAGGAGTATCCTGTGAGCGCCATTTCTTCCCAGCGGTAGAGCGGATTGCCCCAAAGCTGGCCGGTGGCGCTGAAGTAGTCTGGAGGAACTCCCGCAACCAGGGCTGGATTTCCGTCGTCCTCCAGAAAAAACAGTTCAGGATGCGCCCAAACATCAGCACTATCATGAGCCACAAAAATCGGGATATCTCCCATCAAGATAATGCCCAACCGGTGACAATGCGTCCGGAGTTCCTTCCATTGACTGAAAAAGAGGTACTGCCAAAAACGGTGAGCGCCGATATCGTCAGACAACCTCTCGAGCCAATTGATCAGTTTTTGCGGATGGCGTTTTGCTATGGACGCGTCCCATTGAGTCCAGGCCTTCCCTCCTTGAGCATTCTTGGCCGCCATGAACAGGCAGTATTCGTCAAGCCAAGAGGCGTTCTCACGACAGAATTTGTCGAACTCGGCTTTAGTCCTTGGGCTGGAGAGAGTCTGAAAACGAGACCAGGCCTTCCGTAACAGAGGATATTTGAAGTCAACGATCCGACCGTAATCGACTTCGTCCTCAGGAAAGTCCGGCACCGAGTCCAGTTCTTTAGGAGTAAGTAACTCTTCGTGTAACAATGCCTCAAGGTCAATCAGAAGCGGATTGCCGGCAAACGCGGAAAAACACTGGTAGGGAGAGTCCCCATAGCCTGTCGGCCCCAAGGGCAAGACTTGCCACAACCTGATTCCCGCACCAGCAAGAAACTCCGCGAATCGATGCGCACGCTGCCCTAGATCTCCGATCCCAAAGCGACCCGGAAGGGAAGTCGGGTGGAGAAGAATCCCGGCCTTTCGTTCAGACAGATTCACAGGGCGGATAGCCATGGATCCTCAAACAAGGATCTGTACCTGAATATTAGAGATGCCGCAACCATTTGGACTGTGGATGCGATCCGTTCAGGGGCCAACAAAGGGAAAGCCTCCCTAGTCGTCACTGTCCATCCCCTCATTGAAGTGACGATCCAAGATGAATCTCAACCGCAAATCCCCGCGGATTAGGTCTTGAATCCCTGCCCTTCACTCGCATTATCGTCCACATTCAGACCAATCTAGATTGATCTCTATTCTGCAAATTCTAAGTGCACAGGACTGCCGATAATTCCCCGCTTACAGCCCATATCCAACAGAAGCCGCAGGGCCTTCCGCTCAGGCTCACCATATCTGAGAGTTCTTTCATTGACGTACATTCCGACGAACTTGTCGGCCAGAGTCGGGTCCAACTCTTTGGCAAACTGCATGGCGTAGTTGAGTGCTTCTTCGCGGTGGTCAAGGCCGTATTGAATGCTCTTGCGCAAAAGGGCGGAAATC
>DATKMG010000474.1:0-6310 GCA_035541995.1 Terriglobia bacterium | reverse complement strand
CCTCCACCGTCGCGTGCCACTTACAGAGCAACCGTGCTCGCAATTCATGCGCCTGGCTATTGGCAGAAATTACAATGAGGGAAAGACCGCGGAAATTAGAGAGAGATAATCCGGTGCTTGATGGCGTATTGCACCAGCTCGGAATTTGTTTTCAGTTGCAGGAGATCCATTACGGCATATTTGTGTGCGGCCACGGTCCGCTTGGTAATCTGAAGAATCGAAGCCACTTCCTTCATGGAACGCCCTTCCGCGAGAAGTTGGATCACCTCTCGTTGCCGGGGCGTTGGTTCCGCGGCATGCGCCTGGGACTTGGGAGCGCGCAGGGCAACATTGGCCTGACCTTTCGCGGCGCGCGGCGTCACGTAAGAGCTCCCTTTCAGCACCTGTTCGATTGCATCGGACAGCTCGAACGCGGCTGCCTGCTTCAGCAGGAATCCGGAGGCTCCCGCGCGAAACGCTTCGCCCACGAGCTCCGGATCTTCATTCATGGTCAGGAAGATCAGCTTCACCGCGGGCAAGGCCGGTTTGAGGTGCCGGGCGGCGTCCAGCCCATTCAGTTGTGGCATGGCAATGTCCAGCACAACGATGTCAGGCTGCAACTTCGCTGCAGCTTTCAGAAGTGCGCGCCCATCGCTGACCGTGCCCACAACCTCGCAGCGCGGCTCCAACAGGCCCTTCAGCGCATCCAGCAGCATCTGATGGTCATCCGCCAAAAGGACGCGCGGGCGACTCGAAGCTCTATTTGCCGCTGGCATGGCTTTTCACCTGTACTTCACTCAAGGCTGCGGCTAAAGGCACCTCCGCGAAAATCACCGTCCCGCAATCAGGTTGCGACGTCACGCAAAGCCTGCCTCCAACCAGCCGAAGCCTCTCGGTCATGCCGATCAGTCCAATTCCCGCCTGCGCGTTTCTGATACTCGGGTCGAACCCTCTGCCGTGATCCGTAATGCGCAGGGCAATGCCGCCGGCATCCGCGCTCAGTTCAACCTGCGCTTCGATGGCCCCGCTGTGCTTGATTACGTTGCCCAATGCTTCCTGTGTGACTCGAAATAGGCACAAGGCCACGTCCTTGGGGACGACCGGAGACTCACAAGGGCTGAAACGCACTGCAATCTTATGCCTCTCGCCGATTTCCTTACAAAGCCCGGCGAGAGCCGACACCAGGCCCACATGTTCCAGCCTGCTGGAGTGAAGTTCATGGGAGAGCGTATGGAGGTCGGACATCAACTCCTTGGTCCCCTTCAGCATTTCCATCACTCTTTGACGCTCTACAACGTCTTCCGAGGGTAGTCTCTTCCAGAGTTGCCCCAGGCCGATACCGAGCAATGCAAGGCGCTGGCTGAAATCATCGTGAAGCTCCCTGGCCAGGCGTGCGCGCTCTTCTTCCTGGGCACTGATCAGCCGACCAGTCAATGCTTGCAGGGATTCCCGTGCTTTCTTCCGCTCGGTAACATCAATGGCGATGCCCCCGACAAACAACTGCCCCGAGGTGTCTCGAAATCGAAACTTGTAGGCTAGCCACGTGCATGGCTCACCCTGCGAATCCATCGATTCCTCCGTCACTTCGATTGGGTATCCCAGGGCCAAGGCTGCCCGGTCATTCTTCTGGAATTCTTCGGCGATCGCAGGAGGGTAGACTTCGAAGTCCGTCTTGCCCAACCGATCCTCCGGGCGGACGCCCATTTGTCTTAGATAACTCTCGCTCAAGTAAATGTAGCGGCCTTGTTCATCTTTCAACCAGGCGACAGCGGGACTATGGTCCATGAAGAGCCGGAATCGTTCCTCACTTTCCTCTAAGGCCTGCTCGGCCCCCTTTTTCCCGGTGATATCGCGCGCGATTTTCGGTGCAGCCACGGCCTTTCCCGCTGGATCGGAAAGCATCCCTTCGAAGGCCATCTGTTCCAGAAGTCTTTTCTGGAATCTCTTCTTGCTTGGCCTCTGCCATAGCAATCCCACGATGAGCAGCGTTTGGATCAGGAATACAGGAATGACCCCAAGGATGAACCAGTGGTTAAGCTCCCAAACCGTGGGCGGCCGATGAATCAAGATGCTTTGCAGTACCTTCAGAACTCGGTTTGGCTCGTTGGTTCGCGCGGGACTCAGGGGGGCTAAGAGAAAAAAGAGTGGCAAAATTCGCGCAACTCCAGCAATCAGCCTTTCAAAATGGGAGAAAGGCCGAATCTCGTAAAGATCATATTTGCCGATTCTGGGCCCCAGTGCTGTCATAAACGCTCTTTCAGAACGGGGCTACAATGAGGCACTCAGGTTGCCTGACTGTAGGGAAGGCAGAAAGACGTCCTGATTAACTGAGAAAACCTTGGACTAACTCCGCGGGCGGTGGAGTGTGCCTTGCAAGCCAATGTCAGTTGGTTGTTTGGGTGCCTATCTCTCCGTCCAACTAACTCGTGGCTGCACTATAGCAAAATTATCGCTAGCTGCCTTGGGTTTCCTGTGACATCCGTCACACGGCGGCCTGTAGCGATTCTCCGCTCAGCGGCAGCAGAGCCACTGCAAGCAATCCTGAACCCCTTAAACGGAGTGCCCGGGGAAGACTCATCCGCAATTGCCTCTGTTTATTGGGCTAAGCGCAGGTTTCAAGTCCTTGCTTTTAAGCTCCCACACGCCTGTCACTTCTGACAATAGCGGACGACTGCCGCAAATGGCAGTATCCGGGCCGCTAGATTCTTCGGTTATGAGGAGAGACTCCATGCGATTTGCGATTCTGTGTCTCGTAGCCTCGGCCCTGCTCCCGTCACTCACGCGCGCACAAAAACCCGTTTTCGTGATTACGCCGGAACAGAGCACCATTCAGTTCTACGTGAAGGCATCCGTGGCCCTGGAGGGGAAATTCGAGAAGTGGGACGCCAGCATGACATTCCCGTCCACCGACGTTACGACTGGCGTGATGGATATCAAAATTCAAGCGGTCACCGTAAACACCGGAAGCGGCATGAAGGACGACAAGCTGAGGAGCAAAGACTTCTTCAACGCCAAGGATGATCCGTACATCACCTTTCACTCCGACAAGATTGTGCAGACCGGACCCGCCACCTTTGACCTGCCTGGAACATTTACCATTCGAGGAGTCTCCAAGCCCGAAACGCTGACGTTTACGCTCGCGGACGCGGCGGAAGCCAGAGCGAAAGGCGAGGGTGAAATCAAGGGGACCATGGCCTTCGACCGCAAGGAGTTCGGCATGAACAGCAGCATTCCCTTCATCAAAATCGCCGACCGCGTCGAAGTCACAGTCAACCTGAAGGCGAAGCGCGTCAGCGGGCCCCCGCTCGTCCTGAAGCAATAGCCTGGCAAGCAGGACTCGGGCGCGACCCTGCGATCTGCCGGTCTATTTTCGAATTGAAGCTGCGAGAAGGAAGCTGTAACTTTTAACAATTGTTCCTCGCCAGCACTCGGGGCA
Organism: Terriglobia bacterium; assembly: GCA_035541995.1. Taxonomy (GTDB): domain Bacteria; phylum Acidobacteriota; class Terriglobia; order Versatilivoradales; family Versatilivoraceae; genus DATKMG01. The sequence goes on along the minus strand of DATKMG010000474.1, from coordinate 2,895 downwards.
TTCTCAATAGCCGCTTAAGAGGCTGCCGGATAGGTTAATGCGAACAACTGCGGATTAGACTGTGCGATGAAACAGAAAGAGAAAACCCGCAAGGAAAACTCCGGCGACAATGTCGCCAAAGGGCGTCATCGGACGCCATCCAGGCTCCTTCCTCGCCTTGCCCTCTGTTCGCTGCTGATCGCCTTGCTCTGCGCAGCCGCTTTTCGCTCTCATACCAGCCCGGTGCAAGCCGGGTCCAGCTCCCCCGCAAGTGGCGGCGCCGGTTTTGCCCCAACCGTTCCGAACACTCAGCCGCCTCCACAGCCCGCACCGCGGGGAATGGTGTGGATTCCTGGAGGCGAGTTTTCAATGGGCGCAGCCGATCCTCCCGATATGGATATGGTGGGGATGCGCGCCACAGCCGATTCCCGGCCTATTCACAGAGTTTACGTGGACGGCTTTTTCATGGACAAGACGGATGTCACCAACGCCCAGTTCGCCGAGTTCGTAAAAGCGACGGGTTACGTCACAATCGCGGAGAAAACTCCTACGCAGGCGGACTTCCCGGGCGCCCCACCCGAAAATCTTTATGCCGGAGGAGTCGTCTTTTCCCCTCCCGGCCACGATGTCTCCTTGAACAATCATTTGCAATGGTGGAGCTACGTCAAGGGTGCGAACTGGCGCCACCCCACCGGCCCGAACAGCTCCATCAAAGGGAAAGAAAACTATCCCGTCGTACAGGTGGCCTATGCCGACGCCCAAGCCTATGCGAGATGGGCGCATAAGCGCCTGCCTACGGAGGCGGAATGGGAATTCGCCGCGCGCGGTGGACTTGCGGGGAAGCCCTACGTTTGGGGAGACCAATTTAAGCCCAACGGACAATGGATGGCCAACACGTTTCAAGGCCATTTTCCTAACCAGGATTCGGGCGCGGATGGTTTCATCGGTATCGCGCCGGTGGGCAAATACGCCCCGAATGGTTACGCGCTTTACGACATGGCCGGAAACGTCTGGCAGTGGACCTCCGACTGGTACCGCCCGGATTACTATGCGGAGCTCGCCAAGGTTGGCGGTGTGGCTCGCAATCCGAAAGGCCCGGAAACTCCTTGGGATCCCGCGGAGCCAAGCGAGAAGAAAAAAGTCCACCGCGGCGGATCGTTTCTCTGTACCGATCAGTACTGCTCGCGCTACATGGTTGGAACCCGGGGTAAAGGTGAAGTAAGCACGGGAACAAATCATCTCGGTTTTCGCTGTGTCGCGAGCAAGGGAACCAGTTGACACAGAAGAATGCCAGCTGAAAACAGTTTAAGAAGAAACATCTCACAAGAATGGAAGGAATCTCGGTTCGAGAACAAATCAGGTTTTCGAGGCGCGATTCAGAACAGGAGAAACAGCAATGTGGCAAGAACTTTGCAAAGTGACGTCGAGGTTCTCAATTGGGCTATTGCTCGCGATGTTGGCATGCGCCATGGTACCCGCCCAGGATGTGAGCACCAATTCCATGCCAGGCGTCGACTTCACGAAATATCATACGTATAAATGGGTCCCGATCGAGGGCGCGGTTCAACCCAATCAGATCATTGATGCGCAAATCAAGCAATCCATTGATTCTCAGTTGACTGCCAAAGGCTTTACCGCTTCCGCTGGTAACACTGCCGACCTTCTTATCGGCTACCAGGTCTCTATCTCACAGGAAAAACAGTGGAACGCTTACGGAACGGGCGGCATCCGCTGGGGCGGCGGGATGGCCTCGGCGCAACAATCCACCATTAGCACGGGCACACTCGTGCTGGACATGTACGATCCCGCCACCAAGCAGCTCGTCTGGACCGGTCGCGTATCCAAGACCCTCGATCCCAGCGCCAATGAGGGCAAGAAGCAAAAGAATCTCGACAAGGCCATGCAGAAGCTCTTGAAGAATTTTCCGCCGAAAAGCGGCAAGTAGCAGCCCGTTCGAAGAATCAGTTTGCGAGGACTTTCATGAAAATCCATGTATCGCGCGTCTTTCGAACCATCTTTTTGCCGGTCCTTGTCGCTTCGGCGGGAGCCATCTGCCATCTCCCTGCTCAGGCGCAAGGCCCGGAACTCCAGCAGCGGGTCGCGGAGCTCAAGGAGTCGATGGCCAAAAACAAGCAGTCCATCGCGCAATACACCTGGGTCGAACAGGTCAACATCAGCCTCAAAGGCGAACTCAAGAAGCAGCAGCATTTTCAGGTGCGCCTTGGCCCGGATGGCAAGCCGCAAAAGACTTCCCTTGACCCGCCGGAAGACACCTCGGAAAGTGGAGGCCGCCTGAAGAGGCATGTCGTCGAGAAAAAAAAGGAAGAGTACAAAGACTATGCCGAACAGATGAAGGCATTAGCTCAACAATATGTCCCGCCGGATAAAGATATGATTCAACAGGCATACGCAGCGGGAAACATCAGCTTGATTCCGGGAGGGGGAGCTCCCAACGAAATTAAGATCGTCTTCCACAATTATCTGAAGCCCCAGGATTCCATGACCCTGATTTTCGACAAGGAGCAGAAGCAATTGCTCAGCCTCCAGATCGCTTCCTACATGGACGATCCGAAGGATGCCATGAACCTGACGGTGCAATTCAGCCGCCTGCCTGACGGAACAAATCATGTTTCCAGTGTGGTGATCGACGGCACCAGCAAGCAGCTAAACGTGGCTACACAAAACTCGAATTACCAGCACCTCTGAATCTTCGATACCGGCACTCGAATTTTGTGGGGATGCATTTTTTGTCTCGTGAGTGCTCTCAACCGGGGATGTGAACCACAAGGAGTGCTCCACGTTCAGACCGATTCTTAACTGGGATCCGCGGCCCTGGATTGGTCGCAAAGGTGGAGAGCAGTGCCATTTTCCAGATTGTCAGAAAGAAACAATCAATCAAGGAGACTCTCGATGGGA
>DATKMG010000473.1:0-4270 GCA_035541995.1 Terriglobia bacterium | reverse complement strand
GCAGTGGTCAGTTGCCGGAATCCTCGCGGTCAGCTGCGGCTGGAAAGGTGCGGCAGAATCGCAACTATTTTTGGTACCGTAAGACGTTCGTCCTATCCTCCCGTCGAGCAGTAGCCATCTTGAAAATTAACAAGGCCCAGTTTGGAACCGCAATCTGGATGAACGGTCATAAGGTCGGCGAATATCCAGGCTGTTTTAGCGCCGCCTTTTTCAACGTGACTAACACGATTAATTGGAACGGTGAGAATATCTTGCTGGTACGAGTGGGAGCTCATCCCGGGGTTCTTCCGCCTGGTTTTCCGACTGGAACAGATTTCGAGAAACTGAAATGGACCCCGGGCATATACGACGATGTTTCATTGAAGTTGAGCGACAACCCGGTGATCGAGAGCATTCAGGTGGCTCCGCACCTGCAACCCCCAGAAATCGTGGTTCAAACTAAGATCAAGAACTTTGGTTCAGAGGGGAGTTACGCGCTCAGTCACCAGGTCAGCGCATGGAATGACAAGCGCCACGTAGCCACGTCTTCCCCTGAAACGCTGAATCTTCGCCATGGGGAAGAGAGAGTACTGACCCAGACGATTCGAATTCCCAATCCAATTCTGTGGACCCCCGAGACCCCGTTCCTCTATCGACTAGACACCACGACCGGTGGAGACGCCTCCACAGTCCGCTTTGGCCTGCGCGAATTCCGGTTTGAGACGGCCAGTCGGAGGGCCCTTCTGAACGGAAGGGTATATTACCTGAGGGGATCGAACGTCACGTTCCACCGATTTCTCGAAGATCCGCTTTCAAGCAGTCTACCCTGGGACGAGAGATGGGTTCGTCGACTGTTAGTCGAAATCCCAAAGAAGATGCATTGGAACAGCTTTCGCTTCTGCATCGGGCCGGTCCCAGACAGATGGTTGGACATCGCGGATGAAGCAGGACTGCTCATTCAAAACGAATTCTTTGTCTGGACGGGCGCACCGGATTGGGATCCCAACTACTCGCGAAAGTGGGATCCAGCGGAGATGGTACGTCAGTTTGGGGACTGGATGAGGGACAACTGGAATCATCCCAGTGTGGCGATCTGGGATGCCAATAATGAAACCCGGGATCCGGTCTTTGGTGAAAAGATCATTCCCGCTGTGCGTTCGCTCGATCTATCGAATCGTCCATGGGAGAACAGCTACAACCCCCCGGTCGACCCGGACGACCCGGTGGAGGAACATCCGTACCTGCTTCAGAGCATGGCTATGGGCAACGGTAATTTCAACATGACTGATCTGGAAAAGATGTTCAATGACCGCACGGGCCCGCTGCCAGTGGACGATCGGGCCAAAATCATCAATGAATACGGCTGGCTATGGCTCAATCGCGACGGCAGTCCAACTCTGCTAACTCAGAAACTGTATAGCAAGCTGCTCGGCCCGGTTTCTTCTCCGGAGCAGCGTTTTGCGATGGACGCCTACCTGCTGGCCGGAAAGACTGAATTTTGGCGGGCGTTGCGCAGGTATGCAGGAATCCTGCATTTCGTTTACCTCACCGGAAGTTACCCCGGTGTTTACACGTCTGACCATTTTCTGGACGTTCAAAAACTTCAACTGGAACCTCATTTTTCAGACTATCTAAGCGAGGCCTTCAAGCCCCTCGGGCTCTATGTCAACTTCTGGAAACCCAAGCTGGAGGCCGCCTCCAGCCCGCAAATCCAAGCAGTGCTAACCAACGACGAATACAGTGCCATCAAGGGCCAACTGGTTCTCTCCTTGGATGCCGACAATGGCCGGGAGGTAACTCGGACGGAGTCCCCCTTTACGATCGAAGCTCTTGGCCAGGCATCCTACAGCCTGACTCTGAAAATGCCTGCCGCTATTGGGAAGTACACCTTGAAGGCAGTCGCCAAGCCGGCAGATAGCGGCTCGCAGTTGCCTACCCTGAGCCGGAGACGGATCGAGGTCGTTGGTCGACTGACTAAGAACGACTTAACAGGAAAGAAAGGCCCCTCATGAAAATGCAGGCCTTTTCCGCAATCACGATGCTTGGTCTTGGAATGTGGGGAGCCCACTCGAATGCCCTCCTAGGCCAGGCTAATCAGTCACAGGCTGAAATCCCTTTTGCTCGAACGTCCAAGGCAGAACTCAACAACTTCCACGTCCGCCTGGAAACTTCGATGGGCGATATCGAAGTGGATCTTTTCCCTCACTTTGCTCCGGAGCACGTTCGGAATTTCCTGAGATTATCCAAACTGGGATTCTATGACCACACAAGCTGGCATCGAGTAGTCCCCGGGACCATCGTTCAGGGGGGAGACCTGGGAACCCGGATCCCGCCGCTCAGACCCGAGGAACGCACCCGATATGTTCATCCCCTCCAGCCGGAATTCTCCCAACTTCGGCATGAGCAAGGAACCCTGTCCATGGCCAGGGCTCAAGCTCTGGACAGTGCGGAAACGTCCTTCTTCATTTGTGTAATTCCCCAACCTTCGTTGGATGACAAGTATACGATTTTCGGAAAGGTTGTTTCCGGTATGGAGGTGGTCAAGAAGATTGCCTCAGTAGCAATCGGCAAAAACGAGATGCCAAAAAAGAGGGTCGAACTCTTGAAGGCAGAAGTCGTAGAAATCAAGCCTTGAATCAGACCGAGTCTGAGAGGGACTCTACTTCACGCCCTCCCCCACATCCCCGTTTTGCTGTTTCATCCATAAGAAGCCTTGATTGATGTGCAAGTGAAGTTGCCTCTAGATTTGTCACTACGATTTCCACCAACCAGGAGGGGCATCTCAAAGAACTGCGGAGGCAGAGGCTTGACGAGATGCTTCTTGATGTGTAAGAATGTTGCTCGCTGGAAGTTATTCTTCATTCAGGAGGTTACTCGGCCGCTTGGATCTATGAAAAAAGACGTGGCATTTAGCCAGGGTGCCGAAGCTATTTTTGGAACTCTTGACGAGAATCTGCATTTCCTCGAAACTGCATTTGATGTCCGCCTCAGCCTAACCGAAAACACTCTAAGCATTGAAGGAAACGAACAACCGGTAGCAATTATTGAACAAGTGCTCCAGGATTATAATCAGGTGCGGAAAGAAGGAGTTGTCTTCAGCAATGGGGATTTCAAATCGATCATTAAAATCATTTCTGAAGACACGAGTGTCCGCCTCCGTGACTGTGTTGCTCCGGCCAAGATTCAATTCTCGGGCCGCAAGCAGATTGCCCCGCGCAGCTTGAACCAGCGTCGATACATGGATGCCATTGAAAAAAAGGATATGGTATTCGGGATTGGACCCGCTGGGACGGGAAAGACTTATCTGGCGATGGCGATGGCAGTTGCTGCCCTATCCAGCAAGCAAGTCAACCGGATCATCCTGGCGAGACCCGCGGTGGAAGCGGGAGAGCGCCTCGGCTTCTTGCCTGGGAGCCTGCAAGACAAAGTGGACCCTTACCTTCGTCCCCTCTACGATGCCCTTTACGACATGCTGGACGCCGAAAAGGTGGACCGATACCTGGAAAGGGGGATCATCGAGATTGCGCCCATTGCTTTTATGCGAGGCCGCACGCTCAATGACGCTTTCGTCATCCTGGACGAAGCTCAGAACACGACCTCCGAACAAATGAAGATGTTCCTTACCCGTATCGGGTTCAACTCAAAGACCGTGATCACCGGGGATATCACACAAATCGACCTCCCCCCTGGCAAGACATCGGGGCTCATCGAGGCCCGGAATATTGTCTCCAAAATCGAAGGGATTGAGTTTGTCTACTTCAACGAAAAGGATGTCGTCCGACATCCCTTAGTCCAGCGTATTATTCGGGCTTACGAAGACTTTAACAACCGGAACAATCCATCCTTAGTACCGGAGAAGCTATCGGAGCCGGCCTCTGCTACCAGTGGCCGGGAGAAGCTAACCAGCTGAAGTGTCGTCTTGATGGTCCCCGGTGAGTTTCTTGAAGGCGGTCCAATGTCTGATTTGATTGTGCGAAACTGGCAACGGAGGATTAGGGTCCCCAACTTGCAGATCAGCTGCTTCGCGCAACGCCTAAGAGAACGCCTTCGCCTCCGGGATGTTGGGGTCTCTGTTGCCTTGGTCGGAGATCGGCGTATGCGCGGGTTGAATCGCCAGTTCCGACTGGTGGATAAACCTACGGACGTATTATCCTTCCCCGTTGGACGGCAGCCTGCAGAACTCGAAGGGGGCGGAGGATACCTAGGAGATCTAGTGATTTCAGTTGAAACCGCAAACCGTCAGGCCCTGGCCCAACGACATCCCCTCGAGACGGAACTTCAGATTCTGATG
>DATKMG010000472.1:0-4201 GCA_035541995.1 Terriglobia bacterium | reverse complement strand
AATCTTGATCAGAAAGTGCAGATTATTTTCAAAAGCTTTCTTGATCTGTTTGCTCAAAGAGCAGTATTTCAGCATCAGGCTTCACCTTTTCCGGCGAGTTCGTGGAGAGCATCCAGAAGTTTTGGCACATCAATGGGTTTGATCAGTATTCGATCCACACCCGCGGACCTCATCTTCGCAATCTCCCTGACTTGGTCTCCCCAGCCGGTAAGCAACGCAAAGGGGGTCTTCACCACTCCTTTCTTACGGCACCACTCTGAGATGCGCTCGCCAACTTCCCATCCCGTCATGCCAGGCATACCAAGGTCACAAATCACAACGTCGATGGGTTTGCGCATGAATATTTCAATTCCTTCCTGGCCTGAGCGTGCAGGGAGAACGGTATGGTTGAATTCCCTAAGACTTTCAACCAATAAAGTTAGGACCTCGTCGATATCATCTATAACCAGGATTGTTAGAGGTCGTTTGCCGGGTGATCGAGATGCTACTGTGGGCGCCATTGGCATTTCACGCGACTTAGGGAAAATCACCTTGAAAATGCTCCCCTTGCCCTCCACACTTTCAACAGAGATATCGCCTCCATTACTTTTAACCATCGCCCAAGACGTAGCGAGCCCCAAACCTGCGCCGGCCGATACTTTTGTGGTCGAAAAAGGAATAAACAATTTGCTGAGCATATCCTGAGAAATCCCTATCCCATTGTCTCGAACGTGGAGTATGACGTCACTACTCTCGGACCAACACGCTATTTCGATGAAACCGCCGTGCGGCAAGGCTTCAGAAGCGTTCTTGATCAGGTTTACAACCACCTCGAAGATCTCGTGTCTTTTTCCTGACACCAGGCACCCTTCCCTCAGATCCAACCGCAAGTCCACTCTAATGCCTCGCTTCTCGGGGTGCGTCTTCCACCAAGACTTGGTCAACTCTATTGCAGGCCGCACGACATCTTTCAGATCAAAGACCGCATTGGCGGCAGATTCGTTCGCACGAAAGCTGGCGAAACTCTGCAACCGCTTGACGGTTTCGGCCCCGAATTCGGAACTTTCGAGAATTTGCTCCAGGGCATACTTCACTTTGATGTAATCGTGCGATTCGAGGTTCAGCAGGGCCAGTCGGGCACCGTTAATGATTATTTGAAGCATGTTGTTGAAATTATGGGCTGTTCCGGTAGCAAGCTCACCAACGGCCTTGAGCCGTTCAGATTGTAGCCACAGATCTTCGACTCTCTTTCGGTTAGCAATCTCCTTCTGGAGTCGATCATTCATGGCTGTAAGCTCGGATGTACGTTCTTGCACGGTGGTTTCGAGTTCTTCATTGTATTTCTTGCTGATCTCAAGTAGCTGCTTTTCACCGGTCAAGTCTTCGATCAGAACCAGTACGAATCTCTCGTTGGATATTCTCATAGATCGAAAGGTCATCCTTGCCCATATCTTTCGAGTACCTACTATCAGCTCCGCCTGTGCCACTTGAGATTTTCTAGTCAAGAAAGTCTGTTTCAAACGCAACTGGGCATTCCGCGCAGCAGAATCGTTCTGGAGAAACGTTGAGAACGCACAAGATATGATGGTCTCATAATTCTCGATTAGTCTCTCCCAAGCCTGGTTGGCTATGACAACACGATAATGTATATCAATCAGCAGAATCGGAATCGGTAGGACTTGAAGCACTTTCCCGAAGGTTGTTTTCCAGATTCCGCCACTGACGTCGAAGCTTCCGGTAGTCGTGAGGTCTCCGGTAAACATGTCGGTGAGCTCAATGGTCTGAGTACAATCCTCGCCTGCTGCGCCACCTATCCATTTTGGAGATCTTTTCTCCATGGCCTTTCCCCCAGTGTCCTTTCTTACTTGTGGCAAGTCAGGACATTTGACCCAACCTCATTGTGCCACTGCGACGCCATTCCGGCTGGTACGGCATTGAATAGGGGTGAATCTTTCCCATTTCATGCAAGATCTTCTGAACAACCGCTCGTAAATGGGCATCAAATACTTTCCTCAAATTGTCCTGAGTGAATCGAAAAGTCCCCAGATTTGGCCAATGTACAACCTGACCCTGTGTCGCCACCAGACATGCATTCTTGATGCCACGCGAGTGTCACGCCGGTCGCGTTTGCAGGAATGATTCCTAACGTCAACACGTTAAGGGGTCACAAAAATTTTTGAGGGCATCTGGGGAGGCACGGAGGAGCGGTTCAAAACGGCCAATAATTCCCGCGCAGGTCGCTGTTACGAATAGATGAGGTAGTATTATGACTAAGTTAGCCGCGAGCCCAAAAGGCTCACGGGTGTGGCTCAACGAGCCTAATTCGCTCTCGCAAAGGTACTGTTAGGAGGCACAACTGACTCGTCTCCCAGCAGGCAAATGCAGTGCGAGACCAGCCTGATGACAGGTACATTACTCGAGGCGGATCGGTTGTGACCTACCCACCCCCTGCTTAAAGGACTCAAGAGACGCATTGTGGGTAAGCATGTCACTTACATTGCCCACAGTGAGTCACAATGTAGCCTGCGTGCTGGCATTCGGGTCTTGTCGTGGTCCGGCATTTCCCTTTGATGCAGCACTTGACCATAAAATCCTGTTTTGCAAGCACCAGAGAGCCGCCAATCATGAAAGCCGCGAGCGCAACCAACAGCAAGATCTTCTTCATACTATTTCTCCCTTGTTAATTAAGGTCCTGCGATGACGTGGTGCTTCTATTTGAGGGGGCTTCATCTGTCAAGGCAAAACTTTTTCTTCCTCTCGCATTCTTCGTGACCGTCCAGTTGGTTCCGAAATGAGTCAGCCGTGCCCTCCATCGTTGACGAGCGCCAACCACGCCTCAGACAACTGCGTGAGAATATATTGCCCGCCTTGCGAATCACTGACAGTGTAGATGCATCCAATTTTTTCAAAATTGTTTTTAGAGAACAAGACTCAAGAGAACCACATTGAACCAAATGAAGAAAATGAGCACCGCAAGTGAAAGAGGGATGTGAACATGAATAGGCGCATAAAAAAGAGGAATCAAAGAAGAGAAGATCACCCGAATGGCGAAACTGTGACGGAACACGCACTCAATCGACGAAACTTTCTCACGTTGGTTGGTGGAGGTATGTTGGCGGCTCCCTTGATCTTGCCGTCGAATGGCCAAGGGAGTCAAGTTCAGAGCAAGGAGAGCAAAGCACCCGGAAGTGAGGCACCAATAATACTACCGGATTTCCGCTTCTCGTTGGCTCAACAGCCAGCACGCGAGTTGCCGGGAGGTTCTGCACGCGAGGCCACGGCGCGGGAGTTTCCGGTATCAAAGAATATAGCGGGAGTCCTCATGACACTGAAGCCCGGAGGACTTCGAGAACTCCATTGGCATGCTAATGCGGCTGAATGGGCCTATGTTATCGCAGGCAACGTTCGAGTGACAATCGTCGATCCGGAAGGTCGTATAGAAATCGTGGACTTCGCGCCCGGCGACATTTGGTATTTTCCACGCGGTCATGCGCACTCGATTCAAGGTATGGGCCTGGGACCGGATGAAGCCAAGTTCCTTCTCGTCTTCGACAACGGTTACTTCTCTGAATTCGCTACGTTCAGCTTTTCAGACTGGCTGGCCCAGACACCGAGGGAAATTGTGGCAAAGAACCTCAACGTTCCCGAGTCGGACCTGAAAGACCTTCCCGACAAAGAGGTTTACATAGCCCAAGGTCCGGCGCCGCCACCGTTGCCCGTGACTCCGATCTCAGGACGCAGAACAGTGTTGGTCCCGCCTCTCACACACAAGTATTCGTTGGGTTCGCAAAAGCCGTTCAGGCGATACCCCGACGGGGAGGTCCGTCTTGCTTCCGCCAAAGAGTTTCCTATTTCGACGACGATGACGGGAGCATTGCTCAATCTTGACCCTGGCGCTCTTCGCGAACTCCATTGGCACCCAAACGCGGATGAATGGCAATACGTTATGTCAGGCAAAATCCGACTTACAGTTTTCGCTTCTCACGGCCTGGCAAAGGTCGTGGAACTGGCCCCTGGTGACATTGGTTTCGCGCCGATGGGTTACGGCCACGGTCTTGAAAACGTCGGTGATGTCCCCGCGGAACTCATCCTGGTCTTTAACAGCGGAGAGTATCAGGAAATAAGTCTCAGCACGGTTCTTGCCGCTCATCCGGCTTATTTGCTGGAAACGAACTTTCGTTTGCCCAAGGCGGTCATCGACAAGTTGCCCAAGAAACAGGAA
>DATKMG010000471.1:0-13972 GCA_035541995.1 Terriglobia bacterium | reverse complement strand
TCGATACTCACTGGCGAAAGACGGCTGTGGCACTTTTAAAGGAGAGGTTGGCAACAGACAATCCACTCTGCCTCGATATCTGCTGCGGGACCGGCGAGCTTAGCCTGGAGATGGGGCGACAGGGCATTTCCCCGGTGGTGGCTTGTGATTTCAGTTACCCAATGCTTGAGTTGAGTCGAGAAAAGGTCAGAAAATTCGGTCATGACCGGTTGATTTATCTGGCGGAGGCAGATGCGCTGGCGCTTCCATTTCCAACGGCCACTTTTGATGGAGTTGCGATTGGGTTCGGGCTAAGGAATTTAGACGATGCGGCTCGAGGGTTAGCTGAAATGTACAGAGTGCTGAAACCTGGAGGGACGCTTGCGGTTCTGGAATTCTCCAAACCTTCGAACCCGTATTTCAATCGCCTATTCCAGTTTTATTTCTTCAATGTTCTACCCGGAATCGGTAATTGGATTTCAAAACACCGACATGCCTATGGCTACCTTCCGGCTTCAGTGCGCCTTTTTCCCTCCCAGCATGAGCTGGTTGGGATTCTCCGGGACTGTGGATTCGCAGAAATAGGTTTCTGCAATCTCACCGGAGGGATTGCAGCCGTTCATTACGGGACGAAGAGAGAATAGGTACGCCTGAGGATCATTTCCACGTATGAGCAATCTGGTTCCAGCTGTAAATCTTCATTCGGCCGGCGATGTTGAAGCTGATACTGGTGGCATCATTGAAATCGGTCTTCAAATAGATGCACCCCATTCCGTTTTGTATCTTCCCCCTGGAGTTGAAGACGATACGATCATCATTGAAGGTGATGGGATTTGAGACTGGTCCCGTAGGATTTCCAGGCGGCCCGAGCAACCCGGCTCCACTGAAGGACACTTGGGCTGGCAGCGAGAACGTGCCCATCAGTTTCTCAGAGGGTTCCCTGGTCCCGTTCCCGTTCGCATCCTCAAAGAAGTCGTAGTATCGAGCCGTCGCATGAAACGAGACTGTTACGAGGCTGCACCGCGAAATAGCCGTGTAGCGTGCGAACTCTAAGTTGGAAGTCAGGGTTTGAGTCGCGGAGTCCAACTGGTAGACCTGCCAGTATCGTCCGATCTGCGGCATTGTAAAGGTCAGCAGAACAAGGATCACGGCCACCACCACCAGCAACTCCAGGAGACTGAAACCAGTTCGGTTTAATCGGATCGGTTGCCACATATTTAGAACGCTAAGGAGGGAAATTGACGACCCAAGAATTGATTGACAATTTATAGGATTCGTCTATGATTCGCAACGGGTTTTTCCTCCGCCTTCCCGAATTTTCCTTGGAGCCAATCTGAATGCATCTGGCAGCCACAAATCATCTAAGGGCGGCTTCCGGATTCACGTTGATCGAGTTGTTGCTGGCGAATTTAGTTCTGATTGTGGGACTGCTCGCGATAGCGGCCTTGGCGGCTTTCTCCCTTTCCTCACATTACACCTCGAGAATGGAAGCGGCAGCTCTTCAGTTTTCTCAGGAGAAGATCGAGGAACTTCGATCCTTCTCCATGGATGATTCTCGCCTTTCCGGGCCCGGAAGCGCACTTGACTCTCTGGACGAGATAGATTTTGCCTCTTCCGCAGACCCTCAGTTCTCTGCTGAAAATGAACTGGTTCTCAATACTACCCGGAATACTCGGGTACTCTTCGAAACAAGGTGGAATATAACCGACATCGGGAATCAGAAAGTAATTACCGTCGCCACCCGTAGCTTGGCAGGCCCCTTTTCAGGGGTGAAGCCTGTCAGCCTAAAAATAGTCAAAGGGAATTAGCTTTTTCTCCCATGAGAAGCGACTATTCTGGTTTTACAATCTTGGAACTCCTTGTCGTCCTGGCCATTTTCGTGATCCTGCTTGGAGCGTTGTTCGTGAAGATGGATGAAAGCCAAGAAGTCTCCAGCATTTCCAGGGATGAGAGCGAAATGGTTCAGAACCTGCAAGACGCTTTAGCCCTTGTCAACGCTGAGATGAAAATGGCTGGCTTTCCACCGGCAAGTTACTACGACTGGGATTATCTCCGAGCGCCCTCGACTTACAGGAACCTTGTAGCTGAAGGACTGCTCGAAGCCGGACCACAATCGGTCCAGTTCCAAGGGGACATTAATGGGGACGGTGAGGTTGACTACGTTCATTATTACCTGAGTGGTCCGGCGCCCCCATATAGTTTGAACAGGTTCGGCGGGAAGCTCAATCGAGCCGACGGTAGTCTGCCCTCCGGCTCACCACAGAAGCTATCAGAACAAGTTGAGAGCTTTCAGTTGAGATATTTTGATAGGTATGGGGCTGAAACCACCGTCCTCCAAGACATCCGACAGATCGAAGTGCGTGTTACTCTAAGGAGCCGGCAGGTTGATCCCTTGACACATGTGTTCCGAAGCGCCTCGCGGTCCGTCCGAATTTGTCCCTTGAATCTATGAGCACCTGCCGTATCACTACCATGCATTGCCCTGCTTTCTGTGATCCTCATTGCCGGTCTGAGCAAGGGATTGCGCTAGTTGTTTCTCTTCTGGCACTGGCCTTAATGAGTTTAATTGGTTTGACTCTCGTGTTCGTAAGTACAACCGAAGTACTCATCGGACGAAACACACGGGCCCAGCTATCCAACTCCTATTGGGCTGAGTCAGCATGCGAAGAGGCTCGAAATCGGATTGTTGGATTCTTGAGCGACCCGACTGGTCCCCTGTCCGACTCTAGCAAGGCTGTCTACATTGTTTCCACTCCCTCCATCAATCCCACCGGCGGTACAGCCGTCTCCAACCCTTTTTTCGATCCTGAATTCCATACTGCATCAGACTTCACTCTGGTACCCTCGAACTTGAATCGGCCCGGTTTCGCCTGGGTCCGAATAACCCAGAAGACTGAAAGAAGGGCTAAGTACAATCTCGATAGCTCCAGTAACTACTTGAGTGCATCGAATACAAATCTTGATGGTCCCGTGTTTTATGGCTTTAGCACAGTATTGAGCCAGCCTAAACTCACTCAGTACGTCAATTCGGGAGCTCATCTCGTAGAGTGCACGGGAACCCCTGTTTACCAGCTGACTGTCCTGGTCAGGGACAAGGATGGAATCAGGTTTTCGTCCAATTCTGATATATCCCGAATCCCTGTGCCGCCCCTTCGTGCTGCCTTATATGCGAAGGGACCTCTCTCCATCTCTAGTGCAGGTGTGCAGATAAATGGGCAGGACGAGGCCGGATTGAGCTCCCCCCTCGATGCGTTGGAATCTCAAGACACCATCAGCGGGGATCTGACTCATGTGAACGGAGCCCCGACATCTGTTCATCCAGGTTCCCCCTTTACTTATGAGATGGGCCCACTCTGTAATCTGCTGAGACCGCCGGTCACCCGCAGTATTGAGAAAGTGGCTCCCACAATCTCCCGATTTGCGGATGGCACTTTTGTCGGGGATGGGCTCAGCCTAGGTCGGGTCCCTGTCAACGGAGATCATTCAGAGGCTGCCTTTTGCGATGGATCGTTGACCCTCTCTAATTCTGAGGGACAGGGGGTCCTCTTTGTTAACGGCGACTTCACTGTATCGGGCACATTCAGTTATTATGGGCTCATAATTGTTAGAGGAAGAGTCAACCTCAACGGGGATTCTGGGGGCGGTGTCGAAATCCATGGGGCGATTTTGTCTTATTCAGACGCCGGGCCACAGGTTTCAAATCTTTCCGGCAACGTCCGCATCTTTTACCACTCGGCAATCATTCAACAGCAGTTCAACGCTCTCGGTTTCGCACGCTTGAATTATCGCAACGCATTCTAGGGGTGGACCTAAGGCGACGCATAAGGAATTGCCATTGACAGCATTCCGGCTGCGGGTTAGAATGCCCTCATCCCTAACATGCCAGTGTTTCCACAAGGAGGACTCGATCCATGGCCAACAAGCCTGAGCCAACAAATGTCCCATCTGCGAATGATGCGGAAATTGAGCGAGCATTGCTCGAGGTACTCAAACGATCAGCGGTAGATCCTGAATTCAGACGGTTAGCTCTAAGAGACAGCCGCACGGCCATCAACCAGATCAACTCGAAGCTGCTGTTAGAAGGTCTCGAGGTCCGATTTGTTGAGGGGTCCACGGCCGTGACAACAAGAACTGTAATGCTAAACGTCGCTCTACCAGACCCGGTCTCCAGTACTCTTGAACTTACGGAAGCCGAACTGCAGGAGGTAGCCGGCGGCAAGCCCACGGGGGCTAATATGTGGTGCGTATGTACGGGATGTTGCATCACTAGCATTAAGATTGGCTAATTGAGGCCGAGCGAGAAGAGCAGCAATTCTGGGACTGATCTCCCTAGGCGACTGTTGGATTCGGGAAGCAGCCGCCAGCGCCAAGACTTGGGTCGCTGTCGGAACCGGTAGCCTGCGTATGATAACCTTCGCATGGCGGATTGGTGCTGACCTTGCCTCCTAGCTAGCTAGTGAGCTCCCTCGGCACGAATCCGGCTCGTGGACCTAAACGTCCCTTCACCGGACCCGGTCTCCAGTACTCATGAACTTACGGAAACCGAACTGCAGGAGGTAGCCGGCGGACGGGCCGCGGGATGTACCTTCACCTGCCTATGTGCGGAATGCTGCATCACTCTGAGGCCTGCTTAGGCAACATCCTTTACAGAGTACCTCAATCAGCACACCTCAATCGGTCACTCAGCAGGAGCGATTTACACCCTCACTCGCACTGGAGCGGGATTAAAATGGGATTAGTCCGCTTGCGAAAGGACTTTTCAAGGCCATGAATTTGTCGTTGCAAGATCTAATCCAGATCACCGAAGCTTCTGCTTTCCTCCATGAAAGACAGGGCCCTGAATTTGCTGCTCTCCCTTTGACAGAGCAGACCCGTGGGGTCGCGCGGACACGCATGGAAAAATGGCTGCATCGCGTCGCTCAGGGGGACTCGATCCGCTTCGAGCGACGGTTGAAATGGGACGGGCTGACGAGCGAGACCGCCGAGACCTTGGCGGCCGGGGTGCGCCTTCGTGAGGTAGGTTCTCTTCCCGACTGGACAAACTGCCTCCAGCGGGTTGCGGCCACTGGCGCTCTTTACATGGGGGGAACCCTGGAAGATTTGGAAGCGGAAAATCAGTTTATCAAGGCAGATGAACCTATCGCCTTTGAGCACCTGATGGCTCCATTCATTCGTTATGGAGCAGAAAAGGTGAGCGCCGCCGCGGGTAACTCTCTTTTTCTGCTTGCTGAGCCTGCCCAATATGATTTGCAGCGTTGGTTGCTTCGTTCGCTGTGTTTCTGGACGAAAGATGTCCTCGCCTTGGAATTTTCCGCGTCGCGATCCCTCCACGAGGCCTATTCCAGCGCGTGCACATCCAGTTCGGACTCGGAATCGGGAGTCCCAAGCCGCGCGTTCTACAGGGCTTTTATTGAGACAATGTGGCGCGGCGGCTTGGTTCGACTGTTCCGCGAATATCCCGTGCTGGCGAGACTCTTGGCGCAGATGACAGAGTTTTGGATCTCTTTCATCGTCCAGTTTCTGTGCCACCTGTCGCAGGACATGCCGAAGCTGGTACATCATTTCGGCGGCGGGAAAGAACTCGGCAAAGTGAGGCGAATTGAAACAGGCCTGTCTGACCGGCACCATGGCGGGAAGACAGCGATGCGCGTGAACTTTGAAAACGGAGCCAGTTGCATCTACAAACCGAGGAATCTTGAATTGGAAAGGGCTTACTACGGATTGCTGAGCTGGCTCAATGAGAATGGCGTGCCTCTCTCGTTTAAGATTTTCGGAGGTGTGTACGGCCATTCACACGGGTGGGTAGATGTCGTATCCCCCTTGCCCTGCAAAGACCAGACGGAAGTGGAGCGCTATTATCGGCGTGCCGGATTGCTGCTCTGTCTTATGTACATTCTTGGAGGAGGCGACTGCACTGCGGACAATCTGATCGCACACGGCGAGTATCCAGTGCTCATTGATATGGAGACGCTCCTCGGGTCTGAGGCAGCGCCCAATGACATCACCGATATCGAGGATGCTTTCGTAATATCTAATCGTGCGTTCTTCTGGAATTCTGTGTTCCGGACCTACCTGCTTCCCCGTTGGATCGTCGATTCAGCCGGAAATCCACGCGACTGGAGCGGCCTGGGGCGCTCTGTGGAACAACAGCACGTTTCCAAAATCTGGGAGCACCCCAATACAGATCGGATGCGCTTGAGTCGAAGGCTCGTCCCGTCGGCCGGGGCTGGGAACGTGGTACGGCAGGGCGATTCACCGGTGGACCCCTCCGACTACGCTAACCAAGTGGTGGAGGGGTTCTCTAGTATGTATCACTTCATGATGAGCCGGGCGGATGCCCTATTGCATCCGGAGGGCCCGTTGGCGGCCCTGGCCAACCTGACAACGCGGTTTCTATTGCGCAGCACAACGATTTATTTCGGCATTCAGCAGGAGTGCCTGTTGCCGCAAAACCTGCACGATGGGATGGATTCGAGTATCGAGGCCGACGTGTTGGCTCGGCCATTTCTCTATTCCGAGAGCCAGCCGCCATTCTGGCCAGTGGTGGCTGCTGAGCGATCAGCTATTCTGCAAGGCGATGTCCCTCTCTTTAGCACCACACCCTCTAGCGAAGTCCTGGACATTGGTTTTGGACAGAGTGTAGCCGGCCTGTTTACTAGACCCAGTTTCGAGAGCATGAGGCAAGGCCTGGCCGGACTCAACACGAATGATCTTGAGTTACAGATTCAATACATCCGTTCGGCACTGACACATGATTCACGGCAATCGGAAGCGATCGAAAGCTTTCAGTCTGCTGGCCAGTCGGATGCGATCGAGAGTAAAGACGATCTGATCCGAGAAGCCATTGAAATCGCCGAGAAGATCCGTGCTGCGGCCATTTCAGCTCATGACGGAAGCGTCACCTGGATCGCACGCATTTACGAGCCCCAGGCGCAGGTTTGGCAATTACAGCCGATGTCCTTCCGTTTGTTCGACGGCGTCTGTGGTACAGCTTTGTTTTTGGCAGCGCTCGAGCAAACCACAGGTGGAGCAGGTTTTCGTGATTTAGCCATCAGCGCCCTCAAGATGCCCTCCGAAGCCACCGGCCTTCCCGAATACCAGCACTTGGTTTTTGACCACACTATCGGGGCGGGGATTGGAATTTCATCGCTGGTCTATGCCCTGACTCGGGCGGGCGATTGGCTCGGCGAACTTCGTTTGATTGAAAGCGCAGAAAGGGCGGCCCAGCATATAACCCAGGAACGAATCGCCGCCGATCGCCACTATGACCTGCTTAGTGGAGCCGCTGGTTGTTTGTTGGCACTGCTCGCATTGCATAAGATTCGGCCGCACGACTGGCTCTTGGAAAAAGCCCTGCAATGTGGAGAGCATCTGCTCGAAAGCCGCTCAGTGAGCGACTCTGGTCTCAGAAGCTGGAAAACGGTTCAGGGTAAGCTTCTCAGCGGTTTTTCTCACGGTGCTGCAGGGATTGCCTATGCTCTTTCGTTGCTGTCACAGAAGACCGGAGAGAAGAGGTTCTTTGATGCTGCGCTGGAAGCTATCGAATACGAAAATGGTTTGTATTCAGAGCAGAGCGGCAATTGGCTTGACCTGCTTTCGCCACTAAAGGGAACCGGTTTTAGTGTTCGCAACAGTTGGTGTCACGGCGCCCCTGGGATTGGCTTGGGGCGTCTCGCAAGTCCGGCACTCTCTGACCACAATGTCTTCAGAGTGGACATCGACAGGGCTGTGAGAGCTACATCATCTGAATCACTGACCGAACTGGATCATCCTTGTTGCGGCAACCTCGGTCGTGCGGAGTTGCTGCTCGAGGCCGGGCGGAGGCTTGGGGACAAATTCCGGGAAAGGCAGGCGAGAAAGCTAACCAGCAAAGTTCTCCGTCGTGCCCGCAAGCAGGGGCACTTCGCACTTGGCCCTGAAACAGGTCTCTACATGCCATCCTTCCACCAAGGCATGGCCGGTATCGGTTATCAGTTACTCCGACTGGCAAGGCCCGATCAACTGTCTTCCATACTCTTGTGGGATTGACAGGCGTACCTTCAGCCTACTTGTTTCCACCCCACGCGTTGCGGAGGGAGGTTTAGCATATGACGGAGGCAATCCTTCGGTTGTTATGTCTTGCGCAGGATGGGTACAACCGAGGGTCCAAGAGAACCTCTCAGCCAACTCGGAGTCTGGATGCCGCGGTCGAAAATCGGATCATGACGGTTCTGGAATCGAGACTGCCCCAGGCTGCGCTGTCGCTTGTGGGCCAATGCAGGAGGGCCCAAGAAAGGGGGCTGGAAGCAGCTCGGCAACAACAAACATTAGAGGCGTGCCGGTGTTTTGGACTCGCGCGAGTTTTGTGCGACTCTCCGGCGCTTTCGTTAGAGGGTCGCTTGCTATGTCAGGGTTTTCAGGAGGCGGCGGAAGCCTATCTCGATTACCGCCTGGGAGATTTTGAAGGGGCACGATCGCGCCTTCATCGCGCCTTGACGAGTGATTCGATTTTGGAAGAAGAGTTTGGCCACAAGCTGTTGCACGTCTATCGGCTCCAATTCACCAACCACTTGATTCGGCTCGAAGTCCAACTCAAAGGGTTGGCGGAGGCCATGGACCTGGCCGACAGGATGCTATCCTACCTGGAAGGCCGGTCGGAATCGCTGCCTCTTCCGGGATGCTGGAGCTCCCGATATGTGGCTCTCCTCCCGCGTGAGTTGATAGCTGCAATGATCGTGCGAACAAGCTCCGAAGTGGCCCGCGCGCTGGCTGGTTTGGAAACTGAAGCTGCTCGTGGCGCCTTGGAAATTCTTTGGCACCATATCGATCTCGAGTCAGCCGCTGAGCGGTGGGAGCCGCAGGCCCGCACCTGGTTTCAGGCGAAGCGCGCGTTTATTTCCGGAGACAGCAACATGTTCTTGCGTTCATGCGCCTCTCTGCTCGCTGAGGGTCCTTCGATCGCCCCAATTTTGTGGCACATGACAGCACTGGATCTGGCAGCTTTCTGTGAGCCCATCGCCCTCCCGGAGGCACAGTCATTAAGGCGCAAGATTCTCCGGAAGAATGACGAATAATGCCGCTGATAGGTACTTCCGTCTGGAGGTTGGTACGCCTATTTCCCAATCAGAGATGAGATCTCTTTCATTCCAGGAGCTGGAGCTGATGGCATGACTTCCCTCCAGTTCTCTGAGCTTGGCCAGAGGAGGGCAAGAACCTTTGCTGCGGTTATTCCACCTACGACCTGAAACTATTTGAGGTTCGGGTTTCGCCATTTACGGCAACCCTCGGGGACAATCTTCAGGCCGCGATTAGAATCGATGGAGGTTGAAATACCATTCTAAGATCTCTCTTCCCCATAGGGCAGCAATGATGGCGGCTACTCCCAGGAAACTCCCGAATGGCAATTCGTATCGATTGTCTTTTCCTGTCAGCTTTATGAACGCATACCCGATAATAGCCCCCAGAAGGGAGCCGAGCATAATTGTGAACAGGGCCAGCTTTAAGCCGAGAAATGCCCCAACCATCCCCATCAACTTGATGTCTCCAAATCCGAGACCCTCAATCTTCCTGATTCGAAAAAAAGCCTCTGCAACCAACCATAAGAAACCGCCACAGACTAAGGTACCGATGAGAGAATCCAGAAGCGAAAGCAAACGAAGATTCGAGACTGCCCAACCGAAGAGACCGAGTAAGCTCCTCGCCGTTCCATCTCCAACGGGCCTAATCAAACTGAAGATCAACCCAACCAGAGTTAAAGGTAACGTGATGCCATTGGGCAGAATTCGAGCTCTGAGGTCAACAACGATCAGAACAATGATGGCAGAGAAGAATATCCACAAAACTCCGGTCCGCACATCCATACCGATTCGGGCAAATGCTCCAGCGAAGAGGGTCGCCGTCAACAGTTCTACTAAGGGGTACTGCCAAGAGATTTTGTTTCCGCAAATCCGGCATTTTCCCTTTAAAAGGAGAAAGCTAATTACGGGAATATTATCGTAAGGTCGAATCGCACAGCCGCAATGGGGGCAATGTGAGTTGGGAAAAACGATGGATTCCCCTTGCGGAATCCGGTAGATGCAGACATTTAAGAAACTGCCGACTGTCAAACCCAGAAGGAAAATGAAAAGCAGAAGAATAGTCATAGATAGTTAGTTCATAGCCAAGCTCATTGATTTAAAAGTCGCGCATATAGATCGAAAGTCGCTGAAACCATCCTTTGTACTTGGAACTGCTGGGTTACCCGGGTGAAGGCCTTGTCCGCATATTCCTGCATTTGAGCAGGCATCGCTAGCGAAGAGGCTACAACTACGGCCAACGCACCGGGATCGCCGGGTGCGAATAAACGGCCAGTGATCCCATCTATTACCAATTCGGGTATCCCGCCGGTTTGACTTGCACAAACGGGGACACGATAAGCCATTGCCATTAAAAGGACAGACCCCAAGCCTTCTTCGAGCGAAGGATAAACAAAAAGATCCATCGCGGGAAGGATCGATCCTAAGTCTGCTATCGGCCCCGGAAGCAGCACGTTGGTTTCGAGTCCGAGTTCTTTGACCAAACGGCGCAAGAGGTCGCGTAAAGGACCATCGCCCACAATCAGCAGCTTGGCCTTAGGCTCGCGAACCAGGACCTGTTTAAAGCCTCGCACCAGGACTTCGTGGCCCTTCTCCCTTGTGAGATGGCCGATATTTCCAATCAGGAATTCCTGCTCAGCCACACCCACAATTCTTCGAGCCGAAAACCTGGATTCAGGTCCTGGAAGAGACGGTAGCTCTATTCCATCGTAGATGACCGTGATTTTGGCAGGGTTGATTCCGTCCTTTATTAGCGACTCGCGTATAAACTGGGAAACGGCAACGATCCTTGCGGGAGACTGCTGGTATTTCATTTTCCACAAAGGATTCCTCCGGATCGGAAATGCGACTCGCCTGCTGGCCACGAGGCGAAACTTCCCTCCAATGCCTTTCAAAATGACAGCCAAGCCCAAAGTCCTGGCGTCATGGGCGTGAACAATTTCAGGTCGGAAATTCCGGAGGATTTGGAAAAGTCTGAAAAGCGATACTGGGTCCCATTCTGAACGAAAGGGCAAGCATGACGAGGAGAGTTCAGTTGCCTGAAGGCGGGTTGCCAACTTCCCTCCTGCCCGGACTACAAGTTGTTGATTTACTGGAGTGGCTTTCAACCCTTGGGCTAGGTACAGGACCTGTTGTTGTCCCCCTCGCCAATCCGGACCTGCGTCTAAGTGGAGGACTTTCATCACGGCCTTGTCAGTTTTACCATCTCCCAGAGCTTGGCGTGTTTCAAAAAATTGTAATAACCGGCTAAGACTGCGATGATCAGGCCCTGGCGGCCATCCAGGAAGCCAGCCTTCCAAAAGTAAGCTTTGAGGAAGGCAGACACTGGAGAAAGCAACCACCTTCGAAGGGACGGTTTCCTGCCTTCCTGATGCATGGCCCGGGCCGAAAGAGTGGTGTAGTGGTCCAGCCTTTGTAGATGTTCAGAAAGTGAATCGCAGGTATAGTGCAAAAGATCCGCATCCAGTCTGGAAATCCGCCCATTGACCCTCACGCTTTCGTGAACGAATTCACCCTTCCAGTCTGCCTTGGACTTTCGGTACAAACGAACTTTGTAATCCGGGTACCAACCCGAATGACAGATCCAACGCCCCAGATAAAAGGCCTTCCTCGGAAAGGCATAGGCCTCTGCTAGCGGGTGCGTTTCTTTCAAGTCCAACAATCTTTTCCTTAACGGTTCGCTTAAGCACTCATCGGCATCCAGACTGAGGATCCATTCATTCTTAGCTTGCAAAGCAGCGTAATTCTTCTGGTCTGCATAGTTGGTAAATGCGCGGCGGCAGACCTTGGCCTCGAATTTCCCCGCAATCTCTAGAGTCCTATCCCGGCTTCCAGAATCGACCACGATAATCTCGTCGATAATATCCCTGATTGATTGCAGGCAACGAGCCAGATGATTCTCCTCGTTGAAGGTAATAATCGCGGCGGAAATTTCCATTCGATCTGGAAAGACAAAAAAGGCCGTCTCAGTCAGACTGAGACGGCCTAGAACTTAGCACAAACATATAGAAATTGCACCCGGGGGATACTGACAGCTTGAGCCTTCCAAGCTGCTGGATCATACTCTGAGATTCAGAGATTTGGGGTTGTGAACCCTCTCGGGCCAGGATTCTAGTCGGTTACGGAAAATCCTTTTTCAACCATCAAATTGACGGTAGATGCGGCCTTTGGATCAAACTGGGACCAGAGTTCTATTTCAGTTTCTGTAACGAGCTGAATGTGGCAGAGGCCGTCGGCTTTCGCATGGAGGAAGTGTCCCCAGCAATGGCATCCGTAATCGAAACGTTGTTCTCCTCAAGGGTCTTACCCATGGATTTGTCCAGATCTTGCTTGGCCTTCGTGAAATCTACCAAGGAACGCAGTTCGTTCGATTGGGCTACAGCCAGGTTCCTCTGTTCCTCCAGGACAAATCGGATAGTTGAGGTTCCCAGCTGGAATTTCTTTTGTTCGGCCTCCAGGTTCTTCTCCGCCAGTTCACGCGCTTTTTGAGTCGCTTCTATGCGAGCCCTTTGCATCTCCAGGTTCGTATGAGAATTGCGAACTTGCAGGGCCACCTGTTGCTCAGTCGACTTGAGAAGGTTTTCCAACCGCCGCTTGTACAGGCTGGCATAAGCATAATCGGCACGGGCTGCTCGATTGGAGACCGGGACTGAAATCGTCAGTTGCGCCCCATAGGTCGGGAAGTCAGCATGGCCGATCTGTTTCAATGAATCAGCCCAGCCATTTTGAGCAACGATTTGGCCCGTAACAGGCAGACCAGTCACTGGGTCGTATGTATATTGGCGGATGACACCATCCAATCCGGAGGAAGCCCATATCACTCCCACCGTAACATCAGGCAGCATCTGATTATGGTAGTACTTCACGTCAATTTCGCCGTTCTCAATTTGCTTACGTAGCTGCTTGAGCTCTGGCCGAGCCTCAATGGCATAAGCCACAGCCTGGGCCAGGTCAAAATCCTTCAGGGCCGTGGGAGGCAGCGTCGAATCTAAGGGCTCGATCCGGGCTAAGACTTGTCCTGGATCTCCGTATTGGGAAATCAACTTCTTGAACTGGTCTTCGAGTTGTTGAAGGGTGTATTCCGCCGTGATCAAGTCTTCTTTCCGGTTGGCAATTTCAGACTCAGATTTGACAATCTCAATCGGTGCCAACGTACCGATCTCGACCTGCCGCTTGTTATCTTCATTGGTTTTCTTGGCCAGATCCAGGGACCGTTGTTTTACCTTAATGTCTTCCTTCTCAAAGACTATCTCCCAGTAGAGGACTTGCGCCTGATTGACCAGATCGATCACCCTTTGCGCAAAGAGGTAGTCATTGATCTCTTTATTATTCTTGGCAATCCGGATGGGACGATTATTGGGAAGGAGACCAAAATTCTTCAGTAGTGGCTGACTCAATGTAACTTGGAGGTTTGTCGGGTAGTAAGGATTGACATTGTTCCGGTCACTGTTGTCAGAATATCTGTAGTTGGTAAAGTCCACCTGAAATTGAGTCCCAGTTTGGAACAGTTGGCTATAGCCGAAGTTCCATTGATGCTGAAGCGTGTTAAGGTAATTACTACCACTGACAAATGCGCTGGGCTGGGCACTCTTGCTTTCCTGAAGCCCCAATGTACCTTTCAGCTTCGGCTCAAAGGCCCGGTAGGCACTCTGAATATTGTACTCAGCCAGAGTCGGATCATAACGGTCGACAACCACATCCAGATTATTTTCCAGAACCAGCCTGACTGCATCCAACTGGGTCAGATTGAGCTTCCCGTCTTTAGTCAGGCTGGCCAGATAATCGGAAACGATCTTGTTTCTATCGGCGGATGGGGGGCGGCCAATGTTGCTTTTGAACCAACCCGGCAACGGAAAAACAGACTGAGCAAAAGTCTGTTTGACCGCAAAAATGCAGCCCACCAAAAAGATGAGCCACCACAGAATCAATTGAAGCTTCCT
>DATKMG010000470.1:0-4847 GCA_035541995.1 Terriglobia bacterium | reverse complement strand
GCGATACTGACTACTCCCCATGCTGAATTCGCCCCCGCCAATGCCACCACTGCCTGCACCAAGGCCGCCCAGGAGCACTCCACTTCGTGAGGATTCGCCTTTGCCGGTTACTGATGCAAGAATCTCAGCCGTATTCACGTCAATTACGCGCGCTGTAATGCCCACGACCGCCTTCCCTTTTTGGGTACCTACTTTGCCGGCTCCGAAACCTCCCCATTTCCCGGCGAGGGCTCCAACGTCCATGCCCTTCTTCTCCGTTCCAAACTGGGTAATACTCCCGACAATGATGATGTTCACGCCGAGAACCTTACCGACCTTGGAGGCGGTATTTGCATCCGCCCGATCACTGTTGGCAAAATTCTGCTCTGCCAGCACTGTGTCTAGCTGTTTCCTCTCAATAACGCTATACGTACCGTCATTGACGAGTTTATCTACGACCAAGTCGGCGATGCCTTTCCCGATGTCCCAATTCCCGCCCCACCAATTCTGGACGGTCCCAAAGTCAAAATTCATGACCGCCACTCTTTTCTTGTCTGAAGCGGCTTGGACTAAACTGGCAGTCAACAATACCCACGTTGCTACTAGCATGCTTTTCTTCATAGGGGAACTCCAACAATGAGATTGAATACACACAATAGCCTACCGTGAATTATGAATTGGCACTAACGTCTTGCGACATGTTCTTTAGCGGAGCGAATTCAGTGTCCCACCTCGAAAATAGAGAGAAAAACCGGAGTACTTCCAAACTCCGACACCAGCAAGGGCGGTTTTTTGAATGGGGCTCCCTATTCGCAAGACTACCTCTTCTTCTGTCATTCCCTTTGAAAGTATCGGAGAGCTGTCCAAGCCGCTGCTCTTCGGTTCCTCAAACGGATCGCGACTCAGCCATTCTTCGACAAAGCTATTGGTGCTCTCGCTCTCCCATCCTGAGGAAAAGCCGTAGCCTGGATACTGACCGAAGTAAGGAAATGGAGTTGAATACTGAACCCTCTTCATCAACGGATTAAAACCGCCGAAAGGAAAGCCCGACTGAAAGCCTCTCCCGAAGGACATGAGATTAGGGGTGAAAAACCATGAGCGCCCAAGAGCAGACAAACCTGTGGAAAAACTCTGAACCGCGAGGCCATGAGGGAATTGCCGAAACCCGCCAGGTCCTTTGGCAGGTAAGGCTCCAACCCCAAACTCGGATGCTAAGAATATCCCGGCAAAGGCGGCGAGCCAGAACTTTCCCTTCATGCCATACTCTCCGTTTCAATTGATTATGGCCATTTCTCAACCTCTGTCAACCCCCTGGTTAGTCCTTTTATTTTGCTTCGACATCAGGCCGACTTGTCATTAATTCCACTTTTCCCTAATGACGGTCCATTGACGGGTCTCGGACGGGACCACTCAGCAGCGCCGCTTTGGCTCTCTTGGAAAGTGAGAATACCAGGGTGGCGCTCGGCCGCAAATCTGCATTTCGCACTTGGAATCAATTCTTAGGCTATAATGGTTTTAAGACTTCGATCTAGGACCAAGGAAGCCATGAGTTCGACAATTCGCACATTCGGGCTGTCCTTCTATATCCTCTTTCTTTTAACCGTGCTTTGTCTTGCCAATACTCCCAGCAAAATGATCACGCCAGAATCGCGGGCCCAGATCATCAGAACCCTTGGCAGTGAGTACATTGCCCTGAAGGTCCCGCTTCCCATTAGCAAAAATGGCCTGACGCTCAACTCCAAAGGGGAGTTTGACTGGAAGAAGAACGAAGAGGAATCGATAAAAGCGGGCCAGTTCATTGCCCCCGGAATCACCGTCCAAATCACGACCCTGACCATTACTAGCGACAAGATCATTTTTGAAGTCAACGGTGGAGGTAAGAAGAAGCGGCATTTCTTGGAGCACATCCAATTAGGTGCAGGAGGGGGTACGCGCCCAGTCGCCAATCCGACAGCTGAAGCTCCTCCGAAGGGATCCTATGTCAACATCAAGTTTGAGCATGGAGTCCCTGAGCTGACCCCAGATCAGGTGAAAGAAATACTCAGCTCGGTCGTAGAGTTCAGCAAGAAGTCGGCCACTAAGACCTTTGTCGAATCCGTGCCGGACGAGTTCAAAGAAGCAGCCAAGAACAAGCAAGTTGTAGTTGGAATGGACAAGGACCTGGTGTTGGCTATCATGGGTCGGCCTCTCAGGAAGGTGCGCGATAAGAAGGGGGAGGTGGAGACTGAGGATTGGATCTACGGAGAACGGCCCCAGAAGGTAATCTTCGTCACTTTCATCAAGGGACAAGTGGTCAGTGTGAAAGAGTACTGAAGCCCCTGTTAAAAGCCCCTGGTCTGACGGAGTGCCTCATAAAGCACAATTGCCGCTGCATTGCTTAGGTTAAGGCTTCTCGGTTTAGGCCCCCACATCGGAATCCTGATGGATGCGTCTCGGTTAGCTTGAATCAACTCTCTGGGCAGTCCCTTACTTTCACTCCCGAACACGAGGTAATCGCCCGGCAAATAACGAATATCAGTGTAGAGGCGAGTGGCCTTGGTACTGACATAGACGAGCCGCCCTGGTGGGGAAAGAGTTAACTCTGCGAGAGCCTCATGGTATTCGACCGTGAGGCAGTCCCAGTAGTCTAATCCGGCACGCCTGAGATAATAATCGGAAATCGAGAAGCCGAGCCGGCCAACCAGGTGCAACGTTGTCTCTGTCAAAACACACAAGCGGGCAATGTTCCCGGTGTTCTGGGGGATCTCCGGTTCGACGAGGACGATGTGCATAGAGACATGCGAGTGACTATTTCAGCTGAAATAATGCCTTCCCGATGCCGACGTTTCCGTTGGAGTCGTAAACTCTCAAGGCTACTGTGTGCTCACCGGCACCGAGCCCGTCGGTCTTGATTTCAAATTCCTCTGTCTTCGAGTCCACAATTCCGTCGACCGGGGCAATATCTTCCCATTCCTTTCCGTCGATGCACATCTCTGCCTTACGCAACACGGAGGTTGCATCGCTGGCCCTAAAACGGACTGTCCCCTGCTTGCCTTTGATACTCTGATTGATGGCCTGAACCACAGGAGTTGTGTTGTCAATGAGAAAAACGGCGCTAGTCAACTCTCCCGTTAGTGATACTCTCCTGGGATTGGAGGGGGCATCGCTGGCTGTGACGCGAATCAGATACTTCCCGTCTGGAAGCGTATCGGACTCCAGGGTAAGGTACTTCTCCTCCAGATCCTTTTTGAGAAGTCTCCACTCCGTTTCATCCTCCCCACGAAAGTAAACGATATAAACCAAATCATCCCCGTTCCGGTCTTCCGCTTCCCAGGAGAACGATTGAGCCCCCTTTTGAAAAACGCGACGCGGCGGAATGGAAACGCCTTGTTGAGAGGGAATGGCCTCGCTGGCACCCGATGCCTCTGCCGAAGCTTGCTCTAAAGAAGAAGGAAAACGGACCGGGGCTGCCCCGGGGACCCGTTGGAAGGCCACACCCGGAGGAAGAATCGTGATAGCTTTGACTTCTGGTGCAAAATTCTGCTGCAGATAGGGGACAACAATTTCCTCCAGATGAGGTGATGATTGTGCAGAGGAATCAAAGACTACTTTGTACTGGATGTATCGTGCCTTGGGACTAACAATTACCTCTCCCTCAGGATTGGAGTAGGCCTTAGACCAGTCGCTCCATGTCTTATCCGGTTTATGCGTGTTGCCAGTTCGTGTGTAGACCTTTACAGAAGTCCCTTGGGGCATCTGTCCTTTCCACTGGATGCTGCCCCAATTGGACACTGCCTGGGTGTCTTTGATCTCTGACTCATAGCTACCCTGGCTGTTGGGAAGACTACCCAAACGATAGACCTTGGCAAGATTGCTTGTGTACACGAGGAGGTCATCTTCGACCGGGACCAGTCCAGTGGTTTGTTCTTCCGTCGTTTCCACGAGCAGAGTAAGTTTCTTTTCCTGGTCCAAGGAGAAAATCCGGCCCTTTGTTCCGGTGGAAAAGAGAATTTTTCCGTTCCCTCGAGGCAGAACGGCGTAAATCGTCTCACCTTCGGACGAAAACAGCGGATCAACCGCTCCGTCCTTCGATACACGGAAAATGCTGCTTTTCAAACTTCCAATGTCGCGTTTAGTCCCTCGCACTGCTGGCGGTCTCATGACGGGTGTCTCCTCAACCGGTCTCTTCTCAGAGCCAGGACTAACAGAGATGGAGACTGAAACGCTTTCGCCCGTACTCACATCCGCCACAGACGGTTTCGCCTCCGAGACTGAACCTCCAAAGCCTCCATTGATCGCCACCAGATAGATATTTCCATTCGAGTCGATTTGCACATCATGAACTTCCCTCATTCCGGAATCATAAAGCACAAAAGCTTTGCCGTCGGGAGTGATTCGGTAAAGATAGCCGCTGGGATCGCTGCCGGCCAGAACATTGTCAGATGAATCGATCTTCAAGCAAACCAGGTTGGTTTGCCCGCTCTCGAAGAACTGTTCTCCCTTCCCATCCTTGCCCACTTTGTAGATCTTCCCTTTGCTGCCAGTTGCTACGAACAGATTTCCTTTTGAATCGAAGGCAAGTTTCCAGATGAATTTGTCTTCCGGGTCGAAAAAAACCGTTCCCTTTCCATTAGAGTCCAGTTTATAGACTTTTCCATCCGGAGAGGTAGCGACATAGAGGGCATCCTGGGAGTCTAGCGCCATCGCAAGTACGTCGAGTTCTGAAGCATCAAAAAACAGGCTGGAGGTACCGTTGGGCTCGACTTTAAACACCTTGCCGTCGTGACCTGTCCCAAGGAATAGATTCTTGTGGTGATCCAGAACTGCAGACCAGATCAATGCCTGGTCTGAGTCATAGAGAGATTCGAACTTAGGGGATAACAGCAGTC
>DATKMG010000469.1:0-6138 GCA_035541995.1 Terriglobia bacterium | reverse complement strand
TTGAAACCTGGAGTCATCCTTACCATTTCATTGACATTTCTGACAGGTTAAATTCGGTTAGGGGGCCAGAGACAACTACAACGAAAGCCCAAGTCATGAATTGATGCAACCTGGTGAGGTCCTCGGGCCGTCTTGTGCTTCTGGTTCTTCATTTCGCGCGTTTGGCGGTCATTTCAAAGGTCCGGTCGCCTTCACCTATGGTCACGGTGAACTTGATCTCATCTCCGTTGACTTTCCCTTTGTAATGGAACTTGACGTCATTGCCGCCGCGGTTGCGTGTCACCAAAAACGTGATTTCGTCACCGCTGATCTTGCCATCCTCGATCTTGCTTTCACCTCGCTGAGATGAGACTGTGCCAGTCAGCGTGTCGCCATCCACCTGGAAAGTGAAGGTGTTCTGCCGGGTCTCACCATTTGGCGTTGTGTACTCGGCATTCCACTTGCCGCTCAAGTCTGCGGCCCAAGCGATCGCAAGGAACAGGGTCAATAGTGCGATGCTGAAATACATTGTTTTGGTTCTCATTCTCAACTCCTGAATTGAGTTTAAGCTTTCCGTGAAAGAGACGGTATCCAACATGCAGACTCGTGTCAACGCCTATTGTTTCGTGTTGTCGAATCGCAGGGAACAAAAGGGGCATGATTTCCACTAAGGCAGGAGGAAATCCAACCCGCAGGTGCGATGAGCCTCTGCCATGACCGGCACGTTACTCTCACGTTACTTCTAAACGAGGGCAAAAATTGATTTTTCACATCGGGATTTTGTATTCCTGAGATTCTGTCCTTGCCGCAAGATCCTGCAAATCGCTTGACTTTGTGTCAGGATGGGATAAAAGTTCAGGTCGGAAGCTTAAGCCTACCCACGTTTTTCTCAAATCCCATTCTACCTATAGGCTTTAACCTTCCTGTTTGGCTGCCCCAGTTGGGAGTCCAGCCACATCTCAGAACTTGAAAGGGATTCCGAAATGGCTAAACTCTCTTGGACCGCATTTTTTCTGCTCCTTGGATTTGCTCAACAGAATATACCCAGAGACCATTACACGACGACTTTCGCTCTCACGGAGAATCCGATTTCCGAGGGTAGTGCCTGGATCAACGGCGGAACCGATGGACTCGATTGGGTCGACGTTTCGACGGAATCGGGCTATGCTCATGGCAACTATAGCCCCGACAGCCCGCCCTATAAAGATCCCACGGCCCTATTGAAAGGAACGTGGAGCAACGATCAGGAAGCTCAAGCCACCGTCTATTGCGCAAAACCGAGCGCGGTTGAATATCAGGAAGTGGAAGTGCGCCTGCGAAGTTCCCTATCGGCTCACAGTTGCACGGGATACGAGATCTTCTTCAGATGCCTCAAAGATTCAAACGCTTACGCAGAAATAGTGAGATGGAATGGCCCCGTGGGGAGTTGGACTTCACTCCAGCACAATAGTGGAAGTCAGTACGGCGTTTCCGATGGAGACGTTATTAAGGCAACCGTAGTGGGCAATTTGATTATCGGTTATGTCAATGGCGTCGAGAAAGTCCGGGCTGTCGACAACGTGTATTCCAGTGGAAACCCCGGCATTGGGTTTAACTATGGCGTTCACGGTACTTATAAAGATTTCGGGTTGAAGGATTTCACTGCAAGAGGCTTGGTTGCTTCTGATTCTCCAAAGCATTAGGGAATTTGCGCGATCATTGCCGCACGGGCGGGCGTCTTGTTGTCCAAGGCGGCTAACAACAGCCGCCGTAAGGGGTCGCCCTTGGGATGCGGCGCACCTTCAACTCATACCTCGGAAGCTAATAAACATGGGATACGGCGGCTTGGATTAATTAAGTCCCATCCGCCCCCACACCTCTGCTTGCTGCTTTGTGAGTTAGCCTGCATCCTTCACGGTATCCCCTCAACCATTCCGGCCATGACCATTTCCCTAGCCTTTGTTTTTCTCCTTCTTGTCCTTTCCCTTTTCGTGCTTATCCTTTCCGTTCCCTCTATCATCATCGCGATCCCCGTGTGTTCTCTTTTCCTCGCGGAACTCATCGTTCATGGCAACAAATCTCTCGCCCCTCCCTCTTCTGTCCATGACCACCTCTGCAGGTTTGCCGTGGTACTCGGACATGAAGCGCAGGTTGACGAGGTTGACCACATCGTCATCTACGAGGACAACCTTTTTGTAGTCCTTCTGGTGTTTTTTGTAGTGACCATAGGCATTCCCGTAGGGGGGCCCCACGCGCGTAACAGGGACATAGTAGATCTCGGGCGTCAGCCCATAGTGGAAAGTTATGTCAAGCCAGCTCAACCGATGCCGCATCCGAAGATCAATAATGACCTGCGGATCCACATGGGCCCTGGATGCAAGGAAAAATACCACAGGGAGTTCCTCATCCCGAATACGATAATGATCACTGACATACACGACCCGGGATTCAGGGACATGGTAATAATCTCCGATCGCGAGATAGAAGCTACTGTGCCCGCTGGCGATCGAGACCCCCGCGCTCACGTTCTGCGCAGATATGGTTACAGCAGACATGGAAATCAGGAACAGCACGGCGGCGAACTGGATGACGGCTTTTTTCATGGCTACCTCCCCTGAATCTTCCTTGATCTCAAAAAAGAGTTCTCCATGGATTATCGGCTGACAGGATGATCTTATTTAACTCCTGCCCTTTTGTGCTTCTGCCCCACAAAGGAAATCCTAATTAACTTGTTCCCCCTCCGAAGGATGAAGTCAGGTGCCGGGGATTTCCCCCACTGGCATTAATGGCATAGACTTCATGAGGCCCTTCACAACTGAAATCGGAGTAAACAAGTTATGGAATGTAAGACGGCGAGTCGACAACGAACTCTTTTTGTCTTCATCATGGCTTTCGAACAGCAAATTTAATCCGCTGATTCTCGACCGCTTCGGAAAGGTCTGGATTTAAGCAACAGTAGGAACACTATTGTCGTTTGTTGATCTGCAAAATAAGCGGCCCATCTTGGAACCAGAAGCCCCGTTGGAGGGAACAGTTCAGACACTCGTCTCCACGACTGAGAAACCATTGGAGAGCTTCAAAACGATCAATCGAGTTCACGGCATCGCTGTCGGCTTCCCAATAATTCGAATAATTGGGGTGAAGCAGGTTATATCGTAACTTTGTAGGTCCGTGGGAAGAATATGCGGAGAGTAGGCGAAGAGCGCGAATCGGATAACGATAGTACGCTTGGAAGGCTGGCAGAGTCCTTAAGATCAGACTTGCTTTGACTAACTTCTCTCGCAGGCTGAAATCGCTGTATGGCCTGACCTCGTACCCATCAGCTAACCATGTGGGGCAATTCCAGGCTGGAGAAAGGAAGAACAAGCCGCCATTCCGAACGACACGCCGGGCTTCCATGAATCCGCGTTCTGGATTGACGACATGTTCGTAGACGAAAACCGACCAGGCTGCATCGAACTCGTTATCTGGGAATGGAAGTGCGGTCGCCGATCCTGCAACAAACCGCTTATGGAAGTAACGTTGTGCCGCGGGGGCAATGTCAAGGCCGGTATAGTCGTCAACGATGTCTTGCAAGTAGCCTGTTCCGGCACCGATATCCAATACATGCTTCTTTTTCAGTGCATGGCGTTCGACGAAGCTGGCAACTTCGTGCTTAATCTGTTGGTGCAGTTCAGGAAAGTTTTCGAATTCTGGTGCTGCTTCCCCCACAAATTCTTTGATGTAATATTTTTCATCGTCAAAAGCTTTTGCAGCCGCCGATGGCGTGTCAAAGTCGTAAGGAAAGTGTAGTAGAACTAATGCGATCATCAAGATGATCATTACAATAGCCAGCCGGCGAACTGCCGTTCTAAACTCACGGAACCTCCACGCAGTGATTATGACAAAGATCACACTTAGGGAAAGAAACACCAGTCCGATTCGATCGTCAAAGCTCAGATGTGCCATCTCTCATTCATTAGGTCTCAGGGGGATGTCAGAAATCTTATCCACAAAGGAAAACGATCATGAGGGTGTGAAAGTCTATTCCCATGCCTCGGTAGAGGCAAACATCATTTCGATGATCGAGGGGAATGGGCTTTTTGACCACAAAGTCCATTATCGGCAATTGCAATTAAAGCCATTATTTTTTGGTAAGAACATGACCGTAAAACCCACAAAAGGGGAAAAGCATAGAGAAAAAGTTCCGTTCGACTCGATGGGAAAAAAATTAAATTCACGAGAATCCCGTGCAGAAGGAAGAAGCTTCAATGCACCAAACAACCGGCACAACTCTCGATCAACGGATTAAACGATTTATCAGTCGATTGAAAAAGAATCATAATGCTGAGATTGTCGAGAATCCGCGCATCTTTCGGAGTCGGGTGATTGGAAAAGTCAGAGCTGGGTTACCTCGCAAGCGACCAGGACGGAAAGGAACCCCGGAAGTAAAGAAGGCTGCGGAGATCTACAGGGCAAGAATGGCGTCACATCTCATTATTTATTATTTCGGGCACACTCCATGGTGCGAGGGAAGGAGCGACCCCATGTGTTTGTCCAACTATCGGAATCATCAGGACTTGCCTATTACTCGATGGTGATCTGAGCCTCCATCCGGGCACCGGAGGCTTATTCTCGATTCTGGCTTCTTTCCTCGTTCCCTTGGCGGGCAGGGAAGGAGACCGGACAGGAGGCTGATCGTTCCCCGTAAGACCATGATAGGGCCCTATTGTATGGTGACCACTTTCCAGTGTCCCGCAAAATCTCGAGACGGACAGGGATCGTCGGGAATAGCGAATAACAAAAGTCGACCCTAGTTTCCGTGCTGCTGGGGTAACCAAAAAAGAGAGATCCCTACTCTCTTCATGTGTCGATAAATAATGAATAATGAGATGTGACCCCAGTTTCCCTCCAATTTCCCTCTCGGACCTTTGACTAGTTGATGCCTTCCGCCTTCATGTGCTCCAGCAGGGATTTGTTGTTACGCTCGGAAAGCCAGTCTCGACACAGGAGAACCACCTCAAAATGCCGCTTCAAGTATTTCGCCGTGACCCGGCTGCGATAGTGGTCTGCGGCATACCGGGCGGGGTGGGCCAGATTCCGCACCATTCGCACCACCTCGGCATAGTCGCCAATCCGCGCTTTCCTGCTGCTCCAGGCGTCGTTCAGATCCAAGGCGGAAGGAAGCCAGTTTGCGGCTTTGGCGACACGGAGCAGTTCAATGAACTGCCAATCCGGCAGCGGCTTCGGTTTGCCCTTCTTCATCGGAACCTTTCCCGTCTGGTCTGCGTCTTCGGAATAGCAGTTGATCATGAGTGTGAGCAGCGTCTCCAGAGCGGAGCCAAGCATCACGCATCCGGCCAGGTACGCCTTGGACTTCTCGCATCGCAGGGCTTCCTTCCAGTAGAACTGGTTTAGCCGGTGAAATTCTTTTTCTTCTTCGTCGGTCAGCGTGGTGAACGGCATGTTGCAATCCTGCACTACGGGTTGGTGAAAAGCGACCATAGCATACTGTGCCGTCGCCCTTGGGTGTAGGTTGTGATAAAGGACGTTATCACACGCGTGTGGGAGCCAAGCGCCGCCAGTCTGTGGAGCATTTGGGCATCATTCAATAAAGATGACTCAACGCTATGCCCACCTGGGTCCAAAGCACTTGAAACAGGCCGTGGAAGCGCTAGTTTTTTCGGCCAAAGTGCCATCAAAACTGCCACTAGCTGCATCTTCCACCTGAAGACCACCCCAGGGGAGCCTTCGGCTTTCGCCGTAAGTCATTGAATCAATGGCGGAGGCGGAGGGATTCGAACCCCCGGTACCCGTTAAGGTACAACGGTTTTCAAGACCGCCGCGATTAACCACTCTGCCACGCCTCCGCGTCGTGGATGTGACCACCTCAGGCAGGGTGACGAGTTATTATCAACCATCCCGGAATGCCTTGGCAAGGTTCCAGATTCAGAGGATTCCGAGGGGGACGTCATGGTCAGGGGCTGGGAAGGTTCGATCAATCAAGCTTAAATCTTCCGCTTCAAGCTCCCATCCACTCCCCGCACTGTTTTCGCGAACGTGTTCAGGCTGGCTAGATTTGGGGATGGTGAAGACTCCAGGCTGGCGGCGGGTCAGGAAGTTCAGGACTACCTGTCTGGGTGTCTTGCCGTGTCGCTCCGCTATCTGACCGAGAATTCGTCCGCTGGAACTCTTCGATGA
>DATKMG010000468.1:0-9390 GCA_035541995.1 Terriglobia bacterium | reverse complement strand
AAGTTCGATCTTCCGCCGCCAGGCTTTCACTTTGCCGACATGGATCAACCCATATTGGGATAGATCGACTGCCTTGAAAATAAGAGCTAGGAAAAGAAACGTTTTTGCTGAAATAGAATACGCCGAAACATCCGCATCTGGGAAGCGAAATTCAAGGTGAAATGGCAGGATCGCTCCAGCAGGCGTAAAGCCGAGGTGCTCTAAGTTAAGGAAATTCTGGTGCTCCGGCACGATCCGGCTGCACTTCAACCCTGATTGGATTTCTGCCATGCTTTCCAAAGCGGGCGAATGCAGGAGCATTTCAAGATGACTATTATATTGGCGGCGGCGGCAGAGACTCTCACGCGAGTCCCCACAACTGGTGATGAATTTCAATTCCGGGGCATATCGACGGATCAGATTCCATAGGTTGGCAAGAATGATTTCAGGTACGGGTTCAGCCAGCCCGGGCGACAATAAGTGGAAATGGAGCCCACAGGTGTGTCGCGGTCTGGCTCCCTGTTCCCGGAGGACATTTGTGATAGTGAGATACTGGTGAAGCAATGCGCGAAATTGAGGCTGCCGGCCAATGATGCGGATCTCGATCCCACAATGCTCCGGGCTGACGTCGAGGACGCCACTGGGCCCCAATAGATCAAGACTCCCGGAAGGTCGTAAGGCGGAGCGAACCGCGTCTTCGAAGGTTGGCCGGTCACAACCCTTTGGAGGCGAGACTTCCAATTCGGTGCCGATTTTGGTCACACGATAGAACAGATCCTTCCAGTATATGGCCTCGGCTGGTTGAAGGGTATCGTGGCGGCGTAAAACGATGGGATCGTTCATGATCATTTCGAGGGGCAAGGTACCAGGGAAGGGATCCTTGCCCCTAGGGAAAATCGAATTGGTGAATAGGATAGTCTAAAGAATTTCGAAGGTCACGATCTGGGTCTTCGCCGCCGGATCGATAACTACATCCCCACGGGTTTTTAGCCCCAGACGGGCCAGTGCGGCGATGCCGGTGCAAAGGACGGGATGCGAGAACAGTTTCTCCACGCCTCGTTCCCGGAGAGATGCAAATTCAGGACTCCCAACGGCGTTGAAGAGTGTCACGCGAAATCCCTTATCTGTTTTTTCGAGCTTCGCTTCCGTGGCAAAACCGCTTTCATCGACAAGGATGCGCCCGAGTTCGGTCAGGATGTCTTCCGGTTTCTCACCTGCGATTTCCAATCCGAGCGTTTTTTCAATGTCCTTCAGAATGCCCTCACCAATGACGGGGATCAAAGCAGAAGATGCCTCCTGGACCATATCCCATATTCCCAGGGTCAACCCGATGGTGGTCAAACCCCAAAGTCGAGCGCGATTTGCATTTTTTTCTTGATCGGTTGCCATGTAGATTCTCCTTTTGTATGAGTTTGAGCGCAATCAGGGTATTCAGCCTAGCGTGGGATAGCATCCCAAAGCTGGTCTGCATACTCGTTCATCATCATGCGGACGGTACCCAGCGTGGCATTGCGTGTGACCGCCACTCCCCAGTAGTATGAATCGTCTCCAAGGAACCGGGCGATGATGTAGGCCTTATCCGTTGTGACAAGGTTATCATCCACTTTCCCCAATCCCAACTTGCCACTCACCTTGGCTGCCAGTTTCATCACCATGGAGAAACGTGCCGAGGCGTCTGTCGAGTTGAAGTTTGGATCGATCGAGCCTCCACCGATCGACAGGCCGTCCATTCCCACCACGTCGGTTGAAATGAAATCAGCTCCCAGTTCACTGCGAAATTGCTGAATAAGCAAATCTAGTTTTGCCATGGAATACTCCTTTTGGGCTCAGGCGGCTCAGCGCGGCATGGCCTTTGATAAGCGCTCGGTGTACGTCTTGCTGATCAGACGCATGTTTCCCAGATTGCCGGTTTTCCGGTTTGCAATCACCCCGAGGAAATACTGTTTTCCCGGTAGAAATCGCATCAGAATATATGCGTTTTCAGTGGTAGCCAGGTCGTCTTCCAAGACACCGGCTCCGAGTTTTTCCACCGAGCCGTCGACCAGCTTTAGTAACATGGTTCCTTGAGCACTGATCGTCTCCGGGTCTGCCGCCTTGCTACTTGTATGAGTGGCCAGGTTAATGCCGTCCAGGCCGACCAAAGCACTGGCGATATAACCGGTGATCTCAGTGCTCATTTCTTTCAAAATATCATCGAGCTTTGCCATTGGATTTACCTCCGTATCAAAATTCAGTTCGGATTGAAGCGCAGCCGTTGTCGATCCCTCTTCATCAAGCCGGCGGGCTCCTTCCAAAAGTAATCCCGACCAGTTGTGGGAAATGGTTGTCTTGGGCGGCTTGACATCCATTTCAAGGTCGAATGAGCCTTCATCCCATTGCAGGATTTGAAAAATTACCTCCTCTCCTGTTTGATCTCCCAGGACAGCGTGGACGACATTGCCATTTTTGAAATACAGGATGACCTTTTGACCGGAGTGCTGGATCGTCAGTTGCGCCGTCTTCCGATCCTCACAGGTATGTTGGATCAAATCGGCGATCGCCATGTCCTTCAGGTTTCCGCGCATGCCCATATCGACTATCTCCAAAAGGTCTTCCATATACGGCGGATCTCATAGATGGCGTGATTGGTGGCCCGCCGGTAGCTGGTATTTCGGTCCGCCACTATGACGGCCAGAATCAGCAGGTTGTTGTCAAGCGTAAAGGGCCGGCAAACCAGTTTCTGCCCGTTCATGTCGAACAAGGAGATTTCATCAGTGGAGGCCATTCCGAGTTGCTTGCTCACCTGCACGGCGGTCTTTTGAACAAATGCCACGACCGCGGATTGTCGTTCGGGGTCCATACCTTGATGGGCCGCCCAGGCGACGGTTAATCCCTGGGCATCCGTCAGGACGGAAATGGGAAAGTCTTCCTTGAAATTCATATCGGCGAGTAATGTGTTGAGCTGCTCTGCACCTGATCGTATGTTCATGCTTCACCTTGCACAACCGTCGTCTGACGTTGGAGTTGGGTGATCACGCTGGAGGTGATCATTTTTAGAGTATCGAAAACACCTTCGCCTGCATTCGCAATCGCCGGCAAACTGGGCACCTGGACAACATGGAGAAATTGTCGGATTTGGGCTGGCGGCAGTGCTCCGTAGATATCCTGCTTGTTGCATTGCAGGACGACGGGAATCTGGTCGATCGCCAGATCGAAGGAGGCCAAATGCGTCTCCATATCCCGCCAGGCGACGATGTTTGCATTGGCCTTCTCAGGGGAGGAGTCGGCTACAAAAACCACCCCATCCGCGCCGCGCAACACCAACCGGCGGCTTGCCTCATAATAACTTTGACCCGGAACAGTGTAGAGATGGATTTTCGGAGTCAGGTTATTGATTCGGCCGAGCTCAAGTTGAAGGAAGTCGAAAAAGAGGGTTCGGTCTTCATGCGTTTTCAGAGAAACCAGATCGCTGCGATGGCTCGCATCGACGCGTGCATATATCTGTTCCAGGTTGGTCGTTTTCCCACTCAGCGCCGGCCCATAATACACGATCTTGAGATTCAGTTCACGCAGATGCCAGTTGATGTGCATGACTTATCCCTTCAAGATTGAGTCCAGGCCGTCGCCCACCAGGCTGTTTATTTTTTCTTCGCTGAGGCCCAGGTCCAGTTTTCCCACATCCTCGGGCTGTGCAGACAATATCTCGGCCAGCTGGCAACTCGTTTCGTGAATTAACATCCGGGCCCAACCTAAGGGGACTTCCTTGTTCACCTGGACAAAGAGCACAAGGTGGACCCCGGCCTCTGCGATGAACGTGTTCGTTTCAGGGGCTTCCCGGAGGATCAAGTGATAATTCTGGGCCTGTTCCGTAAGCCGGGCAATTTCCTGGCTGGCAGCCAGATCTCCCGCTATCAGCGAGCTAAGAGCAACCAGATCGTTCGTGCTTCGTTTCCCCAAGACCGAAAGCAGCTGGCCGCTCGCCTCGGCAAGTAAAAGGAATCTGGCGGGGCAGCGCTGGAGCAGGTCGGAAAGCAGGCGGTCGATGGCTTCGTCTTGCGAAGGATGGAGTGTGACCCCACTCGGCAAATCGATGGACTCTTTCGGATCAATTGTTGTCATTCGGGGAGTCTTTCTCGAGACTGTTTGAGCAGGCTGGCAGGCAGAAATCCCGAGACAGAATACCCTTAGTCCGGGTTTGACTCAAGTTAAGACTGGTAGGGGGAGCAGGCCAGCTTGCTTTCTCTGGCCCATTGAGAGTGTCGGGTCCATTGGGCTTTTCAGGTTGGAGCAGCGGAATGGTATCGGGCTCTTTGGCAGCCTGGACTCTCGCGGGCTCTGAGAGGATTTTCTGCAGTTCGCCGGAAACTGCTTTTTCCATGTTCGGGCTGAGCACATCTCCGGGGAGCACATATTTCGAGCTTGCAAACTTCTCCTTCAGAGTGTGTACGGTTGCCTGGGCGGTGTACCAAATAACCCCCAGACGGCTGTTCACAGAACCACGTTGAAGAATGATGATCAACAGGAATTGGAGGCCGACATTGACAGCGAATATATTATCGTGCCCGCCCTCCCGATAGGCCAGGTAGGTTGAGTCCGGGTCATTATCGATACTTCTGCCTGCCTCAATAAGAGTGGCGAGGCTGCCTCCTAGCAAGGAGGCGATCTTGTTTAGCGGCAGATCGTTCACGTCTCCGGAACAGGCGATGTACTTCCCCTCGCTGTCGGTCAGGAGAACAGCGCGCGCCGCAACGGCCGTTTGGAGCCTTTGAAGGATCTGGTTGATCTCAAGATAATCGTCATCTGACAGCACCAGGAGTCCTTGTTTCACTTCGGCAGAACCGTTGAACGCTTCCCGAACAACGCAGCGAAAAGCCTCGATCTCGAGCGGCTTGACCAGATAACGGTATGCCTTCAAACGCGTCGATTCAGCTTCCACGCCGGCATTGCCATAGGCCGTCATCAAGATCACGCGTGTTGTTGGACGGAGGGCATGGATTTGCTCAAGCAGTTGAAGGCCGTCCATGCCAGCCATTTTATAGTCGGTGATGACGAGATCGTAATAACGCTTACTGATTTGATCCAAGGCTTCGTAAGCGCTGGAAGCTGTGCCGACGTGGTAGTCGGCGCCAAATATTCTCAGGCTGCTCTTAAGCACCGTCAGGATGCTGCCTTCATCATCGACAATCAGAATCCATTTCTCTGCCATTGTTTGGTTATCCTGAGGAATACTATAGTCTTTTATCTTTCGCCGGACATTTGGATAAATTAGGAAAGGTTAAGGATTTACAGAGGTGATCCTCGGCCGTTTTCCATCCTTGTTACTAAGCGAATGAGATCATCCGCTCCAGAGATATCCTTTATAGCGTACGGTCACGATGTATTTGGGGGCTGCGGCATTCACCTCGATTTTTTTTCGTAACTGGTGGATGTGGTAGCGAATGATTTCGGATGCTTCCGTCTCGTTGCTCTCGTAGTTCAGAGCACTGAGCACAAGCTGTTGGGGAGACACGGGAGAAGGGGCAGCTTCAGCCAGGCAGACCAGCAGGTCGAACTCAGTTGTCGTCAGGTCCAAGGGCCTTACTCCCAATGTGGCAGAGCGATGGTAATGGTCGATCACCAGTTTTCCACGCCGCAAGAAGCGCTGAGGGGAGGCGGCTTGTTCGGCCGGCTCAACCTGATTGTCAAATTTGATCAGGCTCTGGCGCAGGTCCTCGATCTGGCTGAGCAACTGCGAGCGCTGCTGCATTTGGAAGCGATGGTGGATGGCTTCCTGTACCCGCTGCCGGATCGCATCCGGGGAGGCCGGCTTGTAAAAATAATCAAACGCTCCAAGGCGTAAAGCTTCCACGGCGCTGTCAGTGGTGCTGTAACCAGTCAGGATGATGACCGCACTGTCTTCACCGCGTTCTCGAACGGTGTTCAAGACTTGCAGGCCCCCGACCGGCTTCATGCTCAGGTCGAGCAGGATGAGGTCGTACCTGGCCTGTCCGATTTTATGGATCGCTTCCAGTCCATCGTCGGCAGTTTCGATTTCATAACCTTCCTTACTAAGCGTACGTTTGAGTACGTACTGGACATTCGGATCGTCATCCACGATCAGGATACGAGGTGTGGCCAAGGGATATGCCTCCTTCCCGGGTAACAGGCTGAAAGTTGAGCAAGATGCGGCTGATCTC
The DNA here is from genome assembly GCA_035541995.1 of Terriglobia bacterium. Classification (GTDB taxonomy): domain Bacteria; phylum Acidobacteriota; class Terriglobia; order Versatilivoradales; family Versatilivoraceae; genus DATKMG01. The sequence continues at coordinate 3,256 of DATKMG010000468.1, read as the reverse complement.
ACTCTTTTGTTGGATCTTCATGTGGACGCCCAGCCCAGCCAGCATTTCACGCGCCGGGGAGAGCGAGACAGATTCTCCCCGGCTCTCTGCATTTCTAAAGGCAGCTTGATTGCCGAACCGCAGGTGTGCATTTTCAGCCGTAAGGATCATGGAAAGGTTGCTGGATTCTCCGGACAGGGTAAGCCTCAGCGTACTTTTATCCTCCGGGCGTACACCGGCACAGAGATTGAGCACCAGGCTGATGATCGCCAGGAAGAGCAAATCATAACTACTCGTTACAGTTGCCGACCCAGGCTGGAAATCGGTTTCCAAGGTGACGCATCGATCGTTGACCTGGTCGGCGACGAGATAAACAATCTCCTTGAGCAAGTCGTTTAATGAAATTCTGGAGAGCTGGGGATCAGGACGGTAAATATTCCGCATGCGGCCGGTTAGGGCAGTTACCCGTTGGAGTTCGCTATTGCACAGATTCAGGTAGGTATCGAGGTCATTCGAGATGGCAGGTTCTTCCAGCGCCAGGGCTAGCGCCCCGCGTGTGGCCTGCAGGGAGTTGTTAATCTCATGGCAAAGGCGGGAGGTCAGCCGTCCGACTGAGATCAGGCCGGCTTGTTCTACTGATATTTCGGAATGGGGGATAGCCAGCCGAACGGCAAGTTCTGCCTTCAAAATCGGGCGGAGCAGGACGTCATCCACTCCGGCCTGGAAGGCCTCGAGGCGTTCCTCAGCATCGTTCAAGACGGCTAAAAGAATGAGTCCTTCAAGCTTTAAACCGGCCAGGCGGCTCTCCCAGGCGTCGCGCGCCGCCCAATCCAACAGCACTCCGACAAGGTTACCGGCCAGGGAATCCGGGCGGGCGGGGATGGCTTCTGTTGAAGGGACGATTTCTATGATGAACTGGCCTTCCATGGAATTTGCAAGTTCTTTTAGCAGACCTTGATCCTGACTGATCAGGAAAATAGTCGATTTTTTGCCAAGCCAAGCATCATTTTCAACAGACATATGGAATCTCCTTGAGGAATATCTCGACTACATTCGGGTCGAACAACCTGCCAGCCTGTTTGCGAATATAGTTGAGCGCTTTTTTCTGAGGCCAAGCTTTCCGGTACGGCCGGTCAGATGTCAATGCATCCCACATATCCACCACAGCGAATACCCGAGCCGCAAGGGGGATCTCTTCCCCTTTCAAACCGCGCGGGTAGCCTGTGCCATCAAAATGTTCGTGGTGGCAGTAGGGGATGTCAATTGCCTTACGAAGGTACGTGATCGGCGCGAGCATGTCGTAAGCGTATTGGGGATGCTTTCGCATCTGGTCCCATTCGATCTCGGTTAGCGATCCCGGCTTCTGCAAGATAAGATCCGGGACTCCGATCTTACCGATGTCATGCAAGAGGGCCCCCCGGCGGAGGTGGATCATCTCCTCTTCCCCAAATCCCAGCCCTCTTGCCAACCGCAAGGTTAGTTCGGTCACCCGCCGCGAGTGGCCCTCCGTTTCCTTGTCGCGCAAGTCCAGCGCTTGTGACCAGCCCTCAATGGTCTCATCATAGGCCATGGTTAGTTCTGAATTGGTCACCTGTAAATCATTGAACAATTGGGCATTATTGACCATAACGGCAGCTTGTCCCGCCAGCACGCCAAAGAAGTTCAGCCAGTCCTGATTACGCTCCCTGACCGACCGATCGAACGCCTCCAGCACACCGATTACTTTCCCCTTCGCAGTCAATGGCGCGCCGATATATCTTACAAAACCTTCCTCCTTCAGGTCGTCGCCTAGGAACGGGTCCCTGCCATCCAGTGAACTGTTTTGAATTTGCACGATTCGTCGTTCCATTGCCACTTTTCCGGCGAGACTTTGCCCCAATTTCACATGTGCATTTTGGATGATCTTGGTGTGGAAACCAACCCCAATGCGATATTGCAGCGTATTTTGGACCGGATCCAAGAGCAGCACATCCACCGCATCCACGGCCAGAAGCTTGACGGTGCGGGCAAGCAGCTCATTTAGGCATATCCCAAGATCTAAAGTGGAGACGATCAACTGGTCCAGCTCCCGTAAAGCTGTAAGGCGATCCAATTGCTCTTTGATCTTCATCTCGCTCAATTTCCAATTCGTGATATCGCGCACGAGAGCCACCACGGAAGTCGGAGAACCGCGGCCCTTGACGATAGGACTGATGCGGGCTATGAACCAACGCCGGCCAGCCTCAACATCGAGAGGATATTCGACAGTCTCGGTCTTCCCACTCTGGAGCACCCGCCTGATCGCGTCTTTATACCGGCAGCCGATCTCTTCTCCAAGCACATCCACCACTCTTTTTCCAAGCAGTTGAGACTTGGGCAAGGCTAACAGGGTTTCGTTAGTCGCCCAGGTCTGCAAGTAGGTTCCCTGCCCGTCGAGCTCAAAAACGATATCATCCAACGAGGTCACCAAGGCCTTCATTTGCTGATCCCGCTTCAGAAGCGCATCTTCTGCTTCCTTGCGTTCGGTAATGTTGCGGAAGTTGACCTCGATTGCTCCTATGTTTTTTACGTTCAGCAGATTGGTGAATGTGCCTTCAACCCATAGCCACCCGTCCCCTTTTTGTCGGATTCGACCGACCAAAGAGGGATTCTGCGTGGGGTTCGCAATCACGCTGGTTACCGTAGAAAGCACCACGGGAAGTTCATCGGGATGAATATAATCCGTCACCCGGATGGTGGGATCGTCCTCCCGGTTGGTGCCGAATATCTTCCAGCCGGCAGGATTCATGAACTTCACCTGGCCATCCAGATCTAGCAATACGACCCCATCCAGAGCATTCTCCGTAAGCGCTTGGAAATGCTCCTGCATCTGGCGAAGGGTTTTCTGCTTCTGCACGTGTTCCGAGAGATCCAAGATCAGAGTGACAAAAAAGGCTCCCTGAGCGTTTCCGAGCTTCGTCCAAAGGACCTCCAACGAGAAATCAGAGCCATCCTTGCGCCTGCCGACCAATCCTTTCTGATGTCCGATCGACCATGGGACGACTGGGGCTGCGGCAGATTTGCGGAATTGCTGGCGATAGGCATCCTTGGGATAGCCCGGGAACAAGATATCCAGGGATCGCCCGAGGACTTCCGGGGCAGGATAGCCGAACATCCTCTCCGCCGCCTGGTTAAAGAGGATGATCTTCTGATCACCATCCACGACGATAGTTGCTTTCGTTGCAGATTCGAGCATCTTCCTAAGCTGCTCTTCCACATTGACCGTTGGATGGCTGCGCTGTTTTTTTCCTTTTGAAAG
>DATKMG010000467.1:0-3460 GCA_035541995.1 Terriglobia bacterium | reverse complement strand
AGCCTAGGCTTGGAGAGCAGCAATACTAACGAACTGATCCAGTGCTTCCGGATTGAGTAGCGCTTCGCGGTTGGTAACAGGCTTATTTTCGATCACATTTCTTACCGCGATTTCTACCTTCTTCCCGTTGAGCGTCACAGGGATGTCGTTCACGGGGAGAATGAGGTTCGGCACATGCCTTGGGGAACAGTTCTCGCGTATGGATTTCTTTAGCTTGGTTTTCAGGTCCTCTGTCAGTTCAACATTCGGAGCGGTCTTCACGAACAGAATCACCCGAACATCATCTTCCCACGACTGCCCCACGACGATGCTGTCCGAAACTTCATCCATGGCCTCCACCACACGATAGATCTCGGCCGTTCCTATGCGTACACCCTGCGGGTTCAATGTCGCATCGGAGCGACCGTAGATCTTGACTCCACCGTGCTCGGTGATCTCGACAAAATCGCCGTGGTGCCACACGTTGGGATAGGTCCCAAAGTACGCGTTCTTGTATTTGGCATTGTCCGGATCGTCCCAGAAATAAATGGGCTGGCACGGGAATGTGGCTGTACAGACCAGCTCGCCCTGTTTTCCGATAACCGGCTTCCCGGACGCATCCCAGGCCTCGATCTTCATGCCCAAGCCGCGACATTGCAGCTCGCCCTCATACACGGGCAGGATCGGGCAACCCAGAGCGAAGCATGAAATAATATCCGTGCCCCCGGAAATAGAGGCCAGGCAGATGTCTTCTTTTATTGAGGAATATACGAACCGAAAGCTCTCTTCGGACAGCGGCGATGCGGTGGAGGTCATGATCTTCAGAGCGGACAAGTCAAACTTTTCTTTGGGCCTCAGTCCCGCTTTCTCCACCGATGCGATGTAACGGGCGCTGGTGCCGAACAGCGTCATGTCCTCATCTTGGGCCAATTGAAACATGGCCCCAGGGTCAGGGTAAAAGGGAGACCCGTCGTACAGTATCAAAGTGGACCCCACGGCCAGAGCGCTTACCAGCCAGTTCCACATCATCCACCCTAATGTAGTGAAATAAAAGACGTTGTCTTCTCTCTTCAGGTCGCAATGCAACATATGTTCTTTGAGATGCTGAAGAAGGGTGCCGCCTGCTCCGTGAACCATGCATTTGGGCAGGCCGGTAGTGCCGGACGAATACATGATGTAGATCGGATGGTCGAATGGAAGCTGCTCGAACCGGATCGCAAGTCCCTGTTCCTTTGAAATGAAGTCCTTGTAATGGACCGCTCGCGGCACCGCTCCCACATCCGGCCGTTCCCCGATGTACGGGATCACTATGATCTTTTCCACGCTGGGAAGTTCCTTGACGATCTCGCCGATTCGCCCGACGGAGTCATGGCTCTTACCGTTGTAGAAATAACCGTCTGCGGTGAACAGCACCTTGGGCGCGATCTGACCGAACCTGTCTAAAACTCCCTTTATGCCGAAATCCGGAGAACAAGAGGACCAGATAGCTCCTATGCTGGTTGCCGCCAACATGGCTACAATCGCCTCAGGCAGGTTAGGCAGATAACCCGCAACCCTGTCCCCTTTGACCACTCCCATGTCACCTAGTGACTTTGCCAGCCGCGCTACCTCGTCATAAAGTTGAGCGAATGTCATCCGTACGGTTGGTTGGCCCTCTCCCTTGAATACTATGGCCAGCCGGTCATCCCGAAAACGAAGGAGATTTTCCGCGAAATTAAACCGCGCCCCAATAAACCACTTGGCGCCTATCATGGTGGGAGAGTCTTCCAGGACCTTGTCCCATCTCTTCGATGAGATGACCTCTCCAAACTCCCACATGGCGGCCCAGAATTCCTCACGCTTGTCGATGGACCAGTCATACAGAGGATGATAGCCGTCAAGGTTCAGCGAGTGCTTCCGATTCACGTAGTCGATGAACCGCGTCATGTTCGACTTTTCGATTCGTCCTTTCGAAGGTTCCCATAAAGGCCGCATCCTTACACCTCCTCGTGCAGATACAAATCTAACGGGACATCGTTCCGACTTCAGAACTTTGCTGGAGAATCATCGTGATTACGGTCCCCTAACAGGACCTATATATGTTGCTAAAATGAAGAAGGAACAAGATCTTAAACTTTTCCAGGTCATTTGTCTAATTTTTTGAGCAGGGCTCCAAAAGCCGTTACCAAGCAGGATACAGTCAGATTTCAAGTTGCTCATGTCCGTCGAAATCCAGGTTCGCCCTATAGCGTCTGTATGCATCCTTTTCATGAGACGCGTGTCGCATCCATCCTGACCCGGAGCCATTTCATTAAATCAGCCCTCCCAATTTTGCCTGCGCCTCTCCAGCCAAGCGACACCTCTTGCGCGGAATGTAACACATCTTCAAAAAAAACTCTTGACAAAGTTTCCTATTAGGAGCAAAAAAGTTTTTGAGTAGGAAACCTCAGCTTTCCTCTGCCAATTCTAATGATCATGCTGGTTTTTGAGTATTCCATGGAACGCTGAATGGTCCGGAAGGGCTGAGGGTTTCCTACAAGGAAACAAAATGGCCCGAAAACGCGAAACGAGTCCAGATCCCTTCACAGGAAGATCCGAAATGCTCGGTGAAGCAGAAATCGGCCGCAAAATAAAACAACTCCGGCAGGAACGAGGCCTTAACCTTCTGGACCTGGCGGACAAAACCGGGTTCACCAAGGGCTACCTTTCGAAGGTCGAGAATTCGAGGAAATCCCCCCCGGTCGCTACATTGATCACGATTGCCACCGCCTTGGGCGTCAGTCTGGCGACCATCTTCTCGGATGATGAGACCAAAACGTCTATCACGCTCGTGAAAAAATCCGGACGCAAAATCATGGCTAGGGACGGCACCGCGTTCGGCTATTCGTACGAACCTCTAGCGCTTAGTTTTCCTGATCGGCGCATGGAGCCGTACATCTTGACCCTTCCCGTACGGACCAAAGGGCAGGGTGTTTTTCAGCACAAAGGTCAGGAGATGCTGTTCGTCCTGGAGGGGACAATGCGATTCACCTACGGAGACACGGAACTGATCGTTGAAGAAGGTGATTGTATCTATTTTGACTCCAATGTCCCCCATTTCGGTGCAGCGGCAGGGTCAAAGGCGGTCAAATGCCTGATGGTCATTTACAGTGAGCTTTGAAGCCATGAGTGCACGAACATTAGTCGATAAGAAAAAAGTAGGGATTGTCGGCGCGGGCCTCATGGGGCATGCCTTGGCCCAGCTTTTTGCAGCCCGTGGATATCCGGTATGCTTGTACGACAGCAACCAATCAGTGTTGGAGGGCGCGGCGGAGAGAATTCGTCAAAATTTCAACACGCTTCTCCATCTTGGGCTTGCCGCTGCGGAAGATGCTGAACGATGTCTCGCTTCGATACGGCCGTGTTCCAGTCTGCAAGACGCCGCGACAGAATCCGAGGTGATCATCGAGGCCGTCAGCGAGAAGCTTCCGTTGAAGCAAAAAATCTTCGCTGAAATCGAAGA
>DATKMG010000466.1:0-4824 GCA_035541995.1 Terriglobia bacterium | reverse complement strand
CACCGGCATCGGATCGAGATCCAGATGGACCCAGCGAATATCGTGGCGAACTTGTCTGCCTATTCCGGTCGCAGCATATTCGTCTACCAGGGCCTGGTTCCTGGGACCTTCCAAGTCTTTCTGGACATCGCCGCCTGCACTGGCCGGAATACCGGAGGAGGGAGATGAAGTTGCGGGTTCCCGATGAAGATTTCTTGAGGGGACTTCATTTGCCCGAGGAAAGACCCTGGATGTATCTGTCGATACTTCAATGCATGATTCGCTCTCTTTGAACAAGACTGCGCTGATGATTCCCAGATCAGATGTCTGCCCCAGCTTTTTCGCATACGAGTCTTCCTCAGTGGTAAAGAAGAACCGCCGTGCGTTGTGGTAATTGACCTGCCAGCCGGAGATCACAACCGACTCGTGCGGCTCGAGGACCCATTTTCTGGCGGTGTATGCCGTGGTGTGCCGGGCGTCGATCGTATTGAGACCATCTACGGAAAGGGCCACGGCTCCTCGGTAGTTCATGTGATTCGTAAGTCGAATGGCATACTCCTTACCCTTCAGTGCTTCGATGTAGGAGATACCGTCATGCCAGTATTCGGGAACAGGTAAGCCATCCACTAATACTTCAATTTGCAGCCCTTGAAAAGTCTGTGCGGTCGCGTTCATGCACCATCCCCAAGAAATGAACACTGCAACAGCGATTTTGCCAAACATGGTGACACCTCTCATGTGCAGCCCGTGATGGGCCAAATCGGTTGAGCCGGAGTATGAGCGAAGGCGGGTGCTGCCTTGTTCTCGGACTCCGGAGAATAATTGAAAGGAGTTTCAAAGAGTGGCCTCCAAATCTGTCTCCACTCCATTGACGGAAGGAAAATTGGTTCTTGCATTTTTTCTGGAAATTGTTTTCGCCCACCTGCTCAGACATCACCAATGTGTTGATCCTGAATCAGATGCCAACTTGACAGATTGTCTCATTTGCGGGATGCTTCAGTGCGATCAGTCAGGAGCAGCCTCATGCAAGAAGATCAATACGGAAGGTTTGTTGAAGTCCTTAAGGCGACCCCTGCAAAATTGTCGTCACTCTTGAAAGACATGACCGAGGACCAACTGGGCTTTAAACCTGACGAGAGCACTTTTTCTCTGAAGGAAAACCTTCTGCATTTACGCGATCTTGAGATCGAAGGATTTGGTGAGCGAGTCCGTCTGATCTTGGCGGAAAACTCTCCTGTCCTTCGGGACATCGATGGCGACAAACTGGCCCGACTCCGCCGGTATCAGATGGCTGATGCTTCTCTTGCTCAAGAGCAGTTCTCCCAAGCGAGAGAGGCAAATCTGGCGTATCTCCGGAATATGACCGGTTTTCAGTATCACAGGAAGGCTCTCTGGAATGATCAGGAGGTCACGCTTTTTCAAGTGGTTGCACGCTGGGCGGATCACGACCGGGAACATTTGAACCAAATGGAGCGATTGGTACAGGGAATTCATGGGGCTGCTGCGTGAGCCCGGCGTGCCGGCGTGCAGGGACACTAGTGTTGGTGGTATGATCAGACAACTGGTGGAACCTCAGGAGACTGGCCATTGATTGAGTTGAAATCCAGGCAGGAAATCGAGATCTTAAAAGAGTGCAATCAGATTGTGGCTGAAGTATTAACCACCCTGAAATCGCACTGCTACCCTGGAGTCACAACCCTCGAACTGGACCGGGTGGCTGAGGAGATGACCCACAAACGAAGGGCAAGACCGGCTTTTAAGGGTTACCACGGCTTCCCTGCAACGTTGTGTACGTCGATCAACGAGGAAGTGGTCCACGGGATCCCTTCCAAGAGAATGCTGAAAGAAGGCGACATTCTGAGCATTGACTATGGCGTGTGTCACAGGGGATATTTTGGGGACGCTGCTTTGACCGTTCCCATCGGAAGAATCAACGAGGACCTGCAGTTCTTACTTCGGACTACCCAGGAGTGTTTGATGCTGGGCATTGAAAAGGCGCTCCCGGGAAATCATCTTTCCGACATTTCGGCTGCCATTCAAATCCATGCCGAAACTCGAGGGTTCTCCCTGGTAAAGGAATTCTCAGGACATGGGGTCGGGAAGAACCTTCATGAAGAGCCTGCAGTGCTCAATTATGTAGCCAACGGCCGTGGGATCTTACTGAAGCCCGGACTGGTGCTAGCCATCGAACCCATGGTGAATCAGGGAACCGATAAGGTCGTGGTCCTCAAAGATGGCTGGACCGTCGTGACCCGGGACGGCAAGTGCTCGGCTCATTTTGAGCACAGCGTGGCCATCACAGAGGAAGGGCCTCTCGTTCTCAGTTGGATGTGAATCAAAACCAAGATGAATAGCGAAAAGGAAATTGCCGATCAACTAGCGCTGTTCTCGGCCTATCTCAAGCAAAACGGTTTGAAAATGACCCGCCAACGGGCTCTTGTAGTAGAAAGCTTCCTGCAAAGCGGTGGCCATGTCAGCACGGAGGAACTCTATAATTCCGTCCGCAAAAGGGATAGCCGCGTCGGATTCACGACTGTCTTTCGAACATTAAAGGCCTTGACCCTTTGCGGACTCGCACGTGAGGCCGACTTGCTGGATGGGCGAGCCCGCTTTGAACCTCTCTATAACCGTCCCCACCACCATCACATTGTCTGCGCACAATGCAACCGAACTATTGAGTTTCTGAGTCCCGAGCTGGAAAGGCTACAGGAGCAGGTTGTGTCGCGATACGGGTTCAAATCCCGTAGCCATCAGTTGCAGATTTTTGGAACATGCCAGGACTGTCAAAATCAACGTCCCTCTTCCTCTGAGGTATTTGATAATGATCTGATTTTCGCTCGGGATGCTTTGAGAATCGCCATGGAGACCGAGAAAAGTGGGGTCAATTTTTACCTTCACTTAGGCGAGAGCCTGACCCGGGCTTCAGGGAAGTCCACGTTTTCGAAGATTCTCGAAGAAGAAAAGAAGCATCTACGGGAATTGGAAAAGGAATGGGAACAACTGATATCTAAACATCCGAACCTCACAAATGCTCCGGTATTTCTGCATTTTGACTACGATGCCTTGAAGCGGATCTTCCCTGCCAGAGAAGATCTCAAGACCAGGATTGAGAATGACATTGACGAAGAGAGTGCCCTAAGGTTGGCAATGGAAATGGAGAAGGAATCGTACAATTTCTTCAAGGCCTATGCCGAAAGCTTCAACGACACTAAGGGAAAGGCGATATTCAGGAAGTTCGCAGAAGAGGAATTGGAGCACTATCGCTCTATCGAACAGGAACACCAAAAGCTGATGGGAAGTCCGACTCAATCGCGAGAGGTCGACTGACGCTGCCTTGTAAAGCCCTGAAGGACAGTGGACCAGTATTCGAATTGCCCTTAATCCACCCCGCGACGCATCTCTCGTAGCCGCTTGACCCGTTCAGTTATCGGTGGATGGGTACTGAACAGCGTGGCGATTCCCCCAGCTGTCAATGGATTCACAATATACATTTGGGCTTGAGCCGGGTTAACCTCCATCGGCAGCCGATGGTTGGCATTCTCCAGTTTCACGAGGGCATTGGCTAGGGATTCGGGCCTCCCGCAAATCCTGGCCCCCGTAGCATCGGCTTGATATTCCCGGCTTCGGGAGATGGCCATCTGAATCAGCATCGCAGCTATCGGCCCGACAATCATCATGGCCAAGCTGCCTAAAAGACCGCCGCTCCCCCCTTCATCATCCCGGTCGCGGCTCATTCCGCCAAAAATCATTGCCCACTGGGCCATATGGGCCAGCTGACTAATGGCCCCGGCGATCACTGCCGCCACGGAACTGATCAGGATATCGCGGTTCTTGACGTGGGCCAATTCGTGAGAGAGGACACCTTCCAGCTCGTCTCGATTTAAAATATTGACTATTCCTGAAGTCACGGCTACGGCTGCATGATCCGGGTTCCTTCCTGTAGCAAAAGCATTGGGGGTATCCGAAGGAATGACGAAGAGTCTGGGCATAGGCAGTTCGGCTCTCAGGCACAGCTCTCGAACAATTTGATAAAGCTGGGGAGCTTCGGCTTCCGAGACGGGCTGGGCGCCGCTCATTGCTAAAGCAATCTTGTCACTAAACCAATAGCCGATTAGGTTCATAATAGCGGCAAACGCCAGGGCAATCATTAATCCGTTTCGACCACCGATAGCACTACCAATGGCCAAAAGCAATGCCGTTAATCCCGCCAGTAAAATAAAAGTCTTTAACGTACTATTCATTACAGTTCCTCTCACTCGTACTTCGAGGGTATTATCAAAAACCATCAGTCCCGAGGTCCACCAATCTCCTCAGTCGTGACATGATATAGACTCTTCTATAACGATCCTACCAGAAAGAGTCAACTGCCTCAAGGGAACCAAGGACAGATTTCTCTGCTGATATCCTGTATAATTCGGAGGCGGAGCAGGTCGTTGAGTCCCTCCCTCGTCTTCCTGACAGCCGAAAAGGAAGGAGTTAAGGTACAGTCTTGATCCTTTTTGTTACTGCTCAAACGAGACTCGGCCTATTTCTCTCATTGCGATAAGGTTTAGTTATGCCGGCGGAATCTCCCATTTTGACCAATCGGGCGACCAAAGTGGTAGTGGCCACCTCGGTGATGCTCACTTTTATCTCGTTTTGGAGGGCCGCTGCGATCGTTCTGGCTGACTTGGGATCATCAGCCTTTTACGCAGGGGGGATTGCTGAGCAAGCCGTAGGACGCGCTGCGGCCTGGTTTATTCTCGGGGTCATGCTTTTCTCCTATGCCGTTCGGGCGGTTTATGTTGAATCCTGCGCGATGTTCACTCGTGGGGGCGTTTATCGGGTCGTCAAAGAAGCCATGGG
>DATKMG010000465.1:0-4243 GCA_035541995.1 Terriglobia bacterium | reverse complement strand
GATCCGATACCCCCCCTGTTCATTGTCATGGGCATGTTTGTCAATGGCTTCGAACAAATCCAAGGCTTCACGGCGGGCCCCCGCATCATTAAAGGCCAGTGCATATTGTGCAAGGCCTTCCATGACATACGACATAGGATTCAATTGTTTTGTGGAGTCGATGACATGCCCTTCGCGACTGACCATAAAGTAATAGCCCCCGCGTTCTCTATCCCACATTTTCTCCCGCAGGAAGGTCAGACATTCGGCAGCCATTCGACGATAAGCGGGATCAGGGTAACGGCGGTAAGCCTCGGCAAAGGACCACATCGTACGTGAAATCAGGACGATGGACTTGTCGCCGGGTGGGACGGGCCTTCCCTCCCGGTCGAGGCGCCCGAAGAGCCCGCCTTGTTCATGGTCAATCGCGTGATCAATCCAGAATTGCAGATTGTGTTGAAGGTTATCCCGAAAGATCACCATCCAGTCTCTACTCACCTCTGCCTTCTTTGCGTCCTCAGAGAGTGAGAGCGGCGCAAACAGAAAGACCAGCAATACCAAAAAGGCTCTGATGAACCAATTCAACGATCTGAGAGTATTAATCATGACTCACTCCTGTAGATTGAAACGGATCCTGTCGGCAGCCCCGGCGGGCGATACTATAGCGGGGTCACTTCGGCTCCGAAACCTGCCCCCGTGACTCCGCATGGATTATCTCACACAGTCTTTCAAATTCTCCGATATCAGTCGCTTTAAGGTGAGGTCAAAAGTGAGGGCGTGGTCACTGATACACAGCACCAGCGGCTGTTAAGCGGGACGGGGGCGTCCCGCCTCCAGAGGTTGGAGGCCCCGTGCCCTCACGGCGCAGGGATGAACGAGCCCTTATAGCTTTTGTTCTCACTTTTGATTGCACCCATCGCTTTACTATTGCCGTTGCAGACTCGTAAAATGGCGGAAATGGAGGAACCCGGTATGAAATTGAACGCACTGCTCTTGATCTTCACCTCTTTGCTTTGGGTGGCCACAGCCCTAGCACAAGAAGTTTGGACCCCGGAAATTTCACTTAAGGTTCAAGGTATTAACGACGTGGTGCCCTCTCCGGATGGACGGCTAGTGGCTTATACCCAGACTCGCGCAGTAGTCGAGTCAGAGAAGAGCGAATGGCTCTCGCACATCTTCCTAGGGCAAACCAACGGCATCCAACCGCTTCAGCTCACTCGAGGAGAAATTGGAGCTGGTTCCCCTGCCTTTTCGCCGGATGGGCGATTTGTCTACTTTCTTTCAGCCCGGTCAGGAAAGCAGAACCTCTGGCGCATCCCGGTGTCTGGGGGAGAATCTGAAAAGGTGACGGATTGGAAAGGAGTGCTGGATGCATTTAAGGTCTCACGTGATGGCCTATGGATTGCCTTGATAGGGGCTGAGCCATCAGAGAAAGAAGAAAAAGCCCGGAAGGAGAAAAGAGATTGGCGCGTGATGGATGACGATCCTAAAGGGAGTAGCATTTGGTTGCTTCCAGCAACGGTCGACTCGGCTGGTCATCGGCCTATACGTCGGTTGCTGAGTGCATCCTACCATGTCGCGAATATTGATTGGTCTCCGGACTCGAAATCGATTGCCTTCGAGCACCGCCCCGATTCTGGTGAAGATTCCTGGACTCGAAGTGATCTTTCGGAGGTCGAGACCGCCAATGGCAAAGTACGCGATCTAGCAGTAACTGGCGCGGCGGAAGGCGAGCCGCAATATTCCCCGGATGGACGCTTTTTAATGTATATGAGGACTCCTGATCCAGCGCGTTGGGCCGGCCAGGAAGAGGTTGTGCTCTTGCCGGTTGGAGGAGGAGTACCCCGGGTGGTTCCGACCCCCTTCGATGAGGGACCTACTATTGCTGGCCTCTGGGACGGGTTCTACCCATCCTTGATCCCAAGAATGGCCATGGGCGTCGTTCTCGGGTGGGCATCTGACTCGCAACGACTCTTGTTTGCAGGGGAGAAGGGGACACATTTCTTGCTCTATGCCGTTTCCCTGGACGGGCGGACCACTGCTGCTTACGCGCCTCAGAGGGGTATCTTGCGCGGGGCAAGGTTGAATGCAAACGGAACGCACGTAGGCTTTTCACAGGAAAGCCCCGGAGAGCCTCCTGAGGCGTTCGTCATGAACTTGTCGGGGGGCCCGCCTGCCAGGGTCAGCTTGGCGAATAGTGATCTGCCTAAGCTCTCCATGGGGGTAACGAAGAAAATTAGTTGGAAATCGAAGGACGGATTAGAAATTGAGGGCCTGTTGACTCTTCCCGTGGGTTATGGGTCCGGGAATCGAGTTCCTCTTGTTCTGGTGATTCACGGTGGACCGATGTCCTACTTTAATGAAAGCTTTGTCGGGAACCATGGTATTTATCCTTTAGCGACTTTTGCAGGCAAAGGTTACGCCGTCTTGCGGCCTAACATCCGCGGCTCCGGAGGCTACGGTCGAACGTTTCGACTTGCCAATTTGAATGACTGGGGTGGCAAAGATTATGAAGACTTGATGGCCGGCGTCGATTCCGTCATAACCATGGGAGTGGCTGACCCTGATAGGCTGGCGGTTATGGGCTGGAGCTATGGCGGGTACATGACCAGTTGGGTGATCACCCAGACTAAGAGGTTCAAAGCGGCAGTAGTCGGGGCCGGAGTCACCAATTTGTGGAGTTTTGACGGAACAACCGACATTCCCGGGTTCCTGCCGGATTATTTTTCCGGCGAGCCCTGGGACAAATTCGAGGCCTACTATAAGCACTCCGCCATGGCCCACGTGAAAGGGGTCACGACGCCTACTCTCATCCTGCACGGCGAGGCGGATCTTCGAGTTCCCATTTCACAGGGATACGAATTGTACAATGCCCTGAAGCGGCAGGGAGTAACGACAGAAATGGTGGTTTACCCGCGAATGGCGCACGGCCCCAGCGACCCCAAGTTCGAGCTGGACATCATGCAGCGGCACCTTGAATGGTTGGAACGCTATCTGCATTAGAGTATCTTACAACCTTTTCAAGCTCACCACCGCCGATGAAAATGGCAGAGGTAGCCACGGCGAGCGTATTAGCGACACCAGTCGCCGTGAGCCGTGGGTATTTTTCCTGACCAAGAGCCCACGCCTCTCGGAAAAAGCGGTCGGCGTGGCTACCAAGACTCGCACTTTAATGAAAATGTGCCTCGACAGCCATCGGACCTTCCTTGATTGGCAGGTGGATACGCTCATGGGCCACATCGAAGTCTTGCCATGGCCGGCCGTCAATCTCAACGGATTGCAGCCTTTTTGCCTCTGGCGCCCGAATCACTAGCCAGGCATTCTTGAACGGATTTCTGGATGGCAGTTCGACCCGGGCGCGTATTCCATCTCTAGCTCCTTCTATCCGATAGCTCATCCGGCCGAAATAAGTGGCCATGCTTCGAACCTCGACCTTCTGCCCTGGAGCTAGCCAACGGCGCGGAACGCCGGCTGCCAGCCACAGGACATTACCTTCCTCACGCACCAGGGAGTCTCGCAATCGGTTGATGAATTTTGCCTCGTCGGGAACCTTGTAAAACGGTCCACTGGGTGAGTGCCACTGCCGGTACTCTTCGGTGAAGACATTTACGTCGGGATAGAAACAGGCAACGAAGTCATTATAGAGATTTCGGATAGCGGCGGGAATCTCGTTGCGACGGAGATACGTCAAAATGGGGTTCTGCAGGTTGGCTTGGAATACCATGCCCCCTCGACTAAACCAATACTTGTCGTCGACCCAACCATGGACGAAGAGCCCTAACGAAGTCGACATCGTCGCGTTATCCTCCCAGTCGTCCAAAACCCAGTCTGCCAGGGGTTCATCGGCATGGAAAATGTCGGTGGCCAACAGAATCATAGGTCCATAGAGTACCTCGCGTGTTGCTGACAACCGGTAAGTGGGCAATACCTTGGTCGGGTAACGGGAATAGTAAGCAACGCGCAGGGAACCAAAAAGTCTGATTCGCTGGTAAGGGCGAGTCGGAACGTACGGAACATAGGTGTTGTCGCGCAACCGAACAACCGGGGAGACCTGCGACGCACGCAACACCGCTTCTCTCAGGTCCTTCGTAAAAGAAGCTGCCTCCTGGGCGTAATGTCCTGCAGACGGGTCTTTGATGTCAACCAGCGCCTGAGCCAGTCGCGTCATGCCTGCTGCCGCAAAAGCATTTACTGAAAACCAGTGTCCCCAGTCATCGTTATCTTCCAGGTGACCGGCAGGAAGCAGTCCATACTCGGGGACCCT
>DATKMG010000464.1:0-6454 GCA_035541995.1 Terriglobia bacterium | reverse complement strand
GATAGGAACTTCAAGGGTGAGGCTAGGGGTTGGCATACCCTTGTCAATGGATGGGATGCTGAAAGTACTTGGATTGCGGAGAATTCGTTCTCGCTTAATTGGGTCGATTGCGAGTTATCGCGCAAGATCAAAGGAACATCTGAAAGAAGGGCCATTTCAGCCGGGCAGGGAATGGATCCATTGGAACGAAATATCGAGCCGATCCCGACGGAACTCTGGTTCTTTGCGCAACAGGAATGGTGTTCCGGTGGCTTCATCCCTCGAGAAGCCTGGCAATAGAGAACACAAGCGAAAGAATTGACCAATGTGAGAGCGGCCAGCATTTGGCCACACACCCAACCGGCAAGTTTTCGGTTCTTCAACACTAGCCTGCCCCAAATAGGCCTTCTAAATTATCACCCACATCCGGCTTCCGACACTACATTATCGGAAGACCACGTAAGTTTACCACATTAATGTTGTTCAGCAATCGGCAATTCGTTCGGTTCAGCCATTAAAATTGGCTGAATTCACCCAAACGCTGGTGAAAGCACCCAGTGGAATTCTGGTGCGATGAATAGGTCTTGGAAGGCATACAGAGGAAAGGCCCCTTTGCGAAGGCACAGTCCCAGGTCTCTTGTTACAACGTCATTGTAAGATGTTGTGTGGCAAACGACCTGGAATAATTGAACACGGCTCAAGGGACAGGCAGAACCCGCTAGTTGTAGGGAATCGAAGCTAAATGGGAAGAATCAGTTTTGGAGAGTCGTATGCACAGTCGAGCGAACAACCGTCTTTGCTTCGAGACAGATCTGATTCTCTCAGGAAAGGAGGAGGCCTAAGGCTTCAGTGGGTTCCTGAGCGAGATAACTGCACACTAAAGGTCGGGCTTTTCTCCAGCACCTCCGGTTCTTGAACACGCTTAAGCTCAAAAGGCCGAAAAGCGAATGAAGATCAGGGACTACGGGAGATTGAACTCTTTCTTTGGCATCATGGCCGCAGTAGCGCTCGTCCTGGCGCTGGTGGGGATCTTTGGCCTTCCATCGACCCCGTATTCTGGTTTTGAAATGACGCCAGACGGGCGCGCGTTTCATGTCGATCCCGCTGGACCGGCAGCACTGGCCGGGTTGAAGGACGGTGACGCGGTAGTTCAAATTGGAGAGGTCTCGACGGACAGACTCCATGATTTGGCTGCGCAGAACCGTCCGAGGATAGGGGAGGTGCTCAAGGTTTCCGTTCTGAGAGATTCGCTGCGCCATGAGTTCTCCATCATGCTGGCCAAGTTGCCTCCTCAGGTAGCCTTTCGGAAGTGGGGAACCAACCTCATGGCTCTGGCTATGCTGGCGCTGGGATTAGCAGTTTACTGGTATCGTCCCAGCAAGCCCAGCTCACTCTTTTTCTTGAGCAACCTTTGTTTTGGGCTGGCATTTACAACCCCTCCTTACTTCCAACAGCACATCATGCGTACCCTAGTGAGCACTGGGAGCATCCTCTTCCTAACCATGGGGCTTGCCTTTTTGCTCCACCTTTCAGCGGTCTTACCCAAGCCGAAAGCGTTGCTCAGGGAGACCAATATTGTGGAATATCTGATTTACCTACCAGCCCCCATCATGGCGATTTTCTTCCTCGCTCTCCAATTAATTGATTTCCAAACCGACTTGTTGGTTAACTTGGTACTGCACCAGGGCTTCGTGTTGATGCTCTTAATCTGTGTCGGGCTTGCTCTGTCAGGGACCATTCATAGTCTCTGGGTGGCTACGTCGGCAGAACGTTCTCAGGGACTAGGCTGGCTTGTGGTGGGATTCGTATTGGGTGCAGTTCCACCTGCGGCTGATTCGTTTATGAAAGTCTTTCTGCCCAATTCGACTCTGCCTGGTCAATCCTACTACTCGATGACTGCCATTCTGGCGTCGTTGGGGTTTGGATGGGTCTTGTGGAGGAGTATCACGACAAGGGGAGAAACAATAAATGAGGAACCCGCCCGACCGATTGTCTTCAAAAAAGCCTCGGGACAGTAGTGGGGTAATTTGAGAATGTGAGCCTGGAAGTGAGCGCCGCGGCTCTGTAGCGGCGCTTCACTCCGACCAGTGTTAAGCGGTCTCGGATCGTGAAGTCAGGAACGGAGGAAGGGCTTCTATTTAGAACCGCATTATCTTCTCTGAGCGCTAAGCCGGCGCTTATGTGACCCCACGAAAATCTTCTGCTGAGTGGAATCGCGCGGCATCCCCAGTGGTGAGTGTGGCTCCTCTTGACCCCACTATGATGAGCCTGCCGCGCTCAACTCCTGCCTTTGCTTTTTTTCCTTGCTTCGCTCGCTCAAACTCTCAGTATAATTATATATATGAGAAGACACGCCGGTTCGGGGGAAATCCTGCCGATCCATGACCCTTGTTACAGCAGTTGCAGGCTCGTTTGCACAGACGCCATTATCACCGCAAGCGCCGAGGGTGTGCTCAATTCCTTCAACCAAGCAGCACAAGATTTGTTTGGATATCAGCCGGCTGAGGCCATTGGGAAATCCTTGCGGCTTTTTTTGAAAGGCGGTGAAGTTGAAGCTGAGAGGATTCGCAAGCAACTGCTTGAAGGAGACAGCGTCCATCTTTTTGACACTGATATAGTTCGGAAGGACCACAAGGTGGTACCCATCCATCTGTCTGCTTCGACCTTGAAAGATGCTTTCGGATCGACAGCTGGATTTATTGCCATTTGTCATGATCTGAGTCCTCTGCGTGACTTGGAAACGGCGATGGCAGAAAAGGACCAATTCTTTGCCAGCATCTTAAGGAATTCCGCAGACGCCATTCTGACTATGGATCCACAGGAGCGCGTTACCTCCTGGAACAAGGGTGCCGAGGATATTTTTGGCTACTCTGAAGAGGAAATGCTGGGTAAACCACTGGATGTTCTCCTGCCTGAGGAACTTAAAAAAGAACGTGAATTGGAGAAGATTTCTTCCATCGCCCGAAATGTGGGCTATCTGAGAAGCTTTCATACCCAAAGGGTAACCAAAGACGGCCAATTGATCGACGTGATCTTCACGCGCACGGCCATCAAGAATAGACAGGGAGATATTGTCGGGTACTCTTCTGTGTTGAAAGACGTTACAGAGCAGAGGCTAATCGAACGACATCTGACCCACATGGAGAAGCTCTCAGCAATTGGAGAGTTGTCTGCCGGCTTGGCCCACGAGATTAAGAACCCTCTGGCGGGAATCAAAGGAGCGATTGAGATAATTCGGGAAGGAGTACCGGAGGACAACCCTCACCGGGTCATCCTGGGAGAAGTGCTTTCAGAGGGTTCCCGCATCGACCGCATCGTGATGAGTTTGCTTTCCTATGCGAAGCCCAAGAAACTTGATTTTGTGAAGATCGAGCTAGGTAACTTGATTCGGAACGTAATGTCTTTCCTTAGAAATCTGGCTGACGGCAAGAGGATCAGCCTGCGGTTTGTCGGTCCTCAAGAAGTACCATGGCTGAACGCGGATGAAAACGAGATTAAACAACTGTTCCTCAATCTAATCCTCAATAGTATTGAAGCCTTACCGGAAGGCGGAGAAGTAGTTGTCCATCTGGCAGTTGTTCCGGAAAACAGAATCCGAATTGAAGTGTCAGATAATGGTCCAGGAATTCCTCCTGAAAACCTGAGTCGTATATTTCGTCCATTCTTCACAACCAAGACTGAGGGCACGGGGTTGGGCCTCGCAACCTGTAAGCAGATCGTGGCTCAATACGGTGGCGATATCCAGGTCCAAAGTGAGGAAGGAAAGGGAACAAGATTCACGATTGAACTGCCGCAGAATTTGATGACTCCCCCCACCTTGTCCTACCACTAGGAAACCGGCCTGGAGGCGGAACCCCCCAGGAAAACACTTGGCGAATTCATGGTTGCGCTATGATGGTCGCAGTGCTAAGCTGGCAGGTATTGGTTACTATCCACTTCAACTTCATTTACTTATCCCGTAACAACACAATTAGAGAGGCTCTCGAAAACCGCTGTCGTTAGAGGAAAGGTATGTCGCGCGAAACCATCTTAGTTCTTGATGATGAAAGTCTTATCCGTTGGTCCCTCAAGCAGAAACTGGAAGCCTGGAACTACCAGGTCCTGGATGCTGCCGATCTACAGGAGGCTATCAATAGGCTAAATTCAGAGGTGCCGGACCTCGTCATTTCCGATGTCAAGTTACCCGATGGCAGCGGCCTTGACTTCTTGAGGAGAGTCAAGGAGGCCCACGCGAACATTCCTGTGATCATCATTACAGCCTTCGGTGTCGTGGACGTAGCAGTTCAAGCACTGAAGCTGGGAGCCTATGATTTCATCGAGAAACCCATCAATTTCGAAAAACTTGAGAACATTCTTCGGAACGCTCTGGAAGCCAACCGGCTAAAAACCCAGGTAGCCCAGACCTTCACTCGTGACAAGAGCCGGTTCAACCTGGAAAACATCATCGGGATGTCCAAAGAAGTACAAGATGTCCTGGGTTTGATACGTAAGCTGGCACAAGCGGGAGCCTCGACACTGCTCGTGCAAGGAGAGAGCGGGACGGGGAAGGATCTAGTCAGCAGAGCCCTTCATTATGAAAGCGTCAGGCGCGATCATCCTTTTGTGGCGTTGAACTGCGCGGCGATTCCTGAGACCTTGATTGAAACCGAGCTATTTGGTCACGAAAAGGGAGCCTTCACGGATGCCAAGACCATGAAGAAAGGTGTCTTTGAAATGGCCGATGGAGGAACGGTTTTCCTGGACGAAATCAGCGAAATGCATTTAAATCTTCAGTCTAAGTTCCTCAGGGTGTTGGAAGACCAGACATTTCGCCGCGTCGGGGGCATCAAAGATATTACTGTAGATGTGCAGGTTGTGGCCTCTACAAACCGCAATTTAGAGCTGGCAGTCAAGGAAGGAAAATTTCGGGAAGATCTGTACTATCGGCTTTCTGTGGTTCCCATTCAGATTCCGCCATTGCGAGAGCGAAGAGAAGACATTCCATTGTTGGTTGACCACTTCATTCGTCTCTACAACCACCAATTCCGAAAGAGCGTTAATGGGGTCACGTCCGAAGGGATGAAGTTGATGGCAAACTACTCCTGGCCTGGTAATGTCCGGGAGCTGAAGAATGCGGTCGAACGGGCCATGATTCTGAATGACAGCCGGACCATAGACGTCCCTGATCTTCCTATTCGCATTGCTGATCCCAGTTCAGCCGTTCCCTTGCTGCGGGCTTCCGGCGACTACCTGGTCAAGCTACCACCGGAAGGGGCAGGATTGGAAGATATTGAAAAGGAACTGATCCAACAAGCTCTCACCATGGCCAACATGAATAAGACCAAGGCCTCCAAGCTTCTCAAGATTAGCCGCGATACGCTGCGCTACAAAGTCAAAAAGTATCATCTAGAGTAACTTAATGCCAATAGGATGAATTTACGGACTCAGTCCTTTACTCATGGACAAGGGAATCGAAAACTGCCGGGCAGCCATTGAAGCAATCCGGCTGTTATTAGAGCGTCAACCTTACTCTGGGCTAGCTCATTACGATCTCGGAACCCTCTATCTTAAGATCGATGACTATAGCGGAGCATTAGAACAACACAGAATCCTGAAAGTGCTGAACGAAGACCTCGCGGCTAAATTACTGGATCAGATATTTCCGGCGTTAGGGAAAGCCAAGAATTCAGGGACCTCTGAGGCGCGTTAACAGGCAGGGACAAGAATCCTTCCAGCGATCATCCCAGACCGGTGGGTTGCATCAATGCGAAGGTAGGTTTGATCAGACTAATGCAGCCAGGCCAAATCCCACGCGGGTGCAAAGCCCGATCATTAAGGCCGTAACCAGAGTGTAGAGTACTACCAAAAACGTCAATTTCCAGCCGATCTCCCTGGTCAGCGCGGCGATGGTTGCAATGCAGGGAACATAAAATGTCACAAACATCGTGAAGGCCACAATCTGGCCTATTGTCATGACCGATAGCACGTGAGTGGTTCCCAGGGCTTGGTACAGCATCAGCATCGTGAGTTCCTTCCGCAGAACCCCGAAGATCAGAGTGGTCCCCACTCCTTCCGGAAGTCCCAATATTCCTGTGATTGGCCTCAGGAGCGTATTGATATCGTTACTCCATCCCCGATACTCGGCTAGGCTCAGAAGAATGCTCCCTGCAATCAACAGCGGCCATGCAATGACTATGAACTCTCGCAAGCGGAACCAGGTTTTCAGAAGGACTACCCGAGGCCTAGGCAAATGGTAGGGCGGTACCTCCAGGATCATGCCTGGAGTCTTCTCTGGCAAGAGCGCAGATAGCATTTTGCCAGAGCAGGCAATTACCACGATATTGACACCATAAATAGCAGCTGCCCACAAGGGGCCCGCATAGAATGCCACAAGTCCGAAGATCACTGTCATGCGGGCTGAACAGGGTGTAAGAGTGGCAATGACTGCTGCGATGAATCTGTCACGCCGGGTTTGAAGCATGCGCGTCGCCATGAT
>DATKMG010000463.1:0-4276 GCA_035541995.1 Terriglobia bacterium | reverse complement strand
TCCGTTCAGTCTCAGCTCATGTGCCAGGCACTGCTGATAGGTAGATTCCAACAGACCAGGTCCAAGCACGCGATGAACCTCGATGGCACAACCGATCACGCGATGCGATAGCTCACTGAATTCCCGCTTCATGCCCTTCAGGTTCTTCATGGCTAATTCATCTGATTGGGAGCCGTCAATGATTGGTCAAAAACCGCCATGCCCACGAAACCCTCAGTCCATCGAGAGATATTTCTTACAGACTGTGGGTGTCCTGCACCCCGATCACGCTTTTTCCGGGCCGATTCTTCATACGCTCGGGCACGGAGTGCAAGACCTCATCTTTCGGCGCAGCGAGCATCTTTTCTCTACAAAATGCCGGTGGGTTACCAGACTGACCTCTCGCACCGGGACCGGTGGCTTGAAGTGACGCACCATTTTCATTTGACTCGCCGTCATGTAATTGAGCCACCCCTCACCCGGCCTTGTGGTAGCCTATCAACCTTCCACCCATCTCCCGCCGGGGGAGGGCCTGGAGCTCTGAATAATCCCCTCAACGACCCCTGCGTAGAAACTCAATAACCGCCTAATCGCCGCTTTGATGCTGGACGATGGGGAAAGCGGTGAACTCTTGCCCGAGGGGAATCTCGTAGTAGGGCATGTACTCGAAGGCATTCGGTGACCAAGCCTCATCATCACGAAGTCCCCAGTACCCTTTCTCGATGGAGATCTGGTAGTGCAACGGTTTTCCGGACACCGGCATTAACCAGGCTGCGGGTCGAGCAGGGTCATTTGAGAATCGAATGGTATGCTCGAAATTGAATTTGCCTGTGAGCCCCAGCAATAGCGGTCCATATTCAAGCGAATATCGCGGGTAGCCTGCAATTTGGTCAAATCCTTTGTACTCTTCCATTCGGAAGCCCATGGGAAGGTTGAAGGAAAGTTGGTCCCCTGGTCTCCACTCCCGGTTCAGGTGGCAGTAACTGCCCGGGATCCCCGCGCCGATTGGCTTTCCATTCAAACGGATTTCAACTGCCCCCAGTGTCCAGGAAGGGATCCGCAAGCTCAGCGTGAATATTTCGGGCCGACCAATACCAACTTTCAATGTCACCTCCTCCGCCTCTGGAAAAGCCGTGGTGGCCGTCAGCTTTATATCAGTATTCCCCTGTTTCCAGGAAACCTCCGAGGGAGCATAGAGGTCGACAAATATCCCCTCCTGCGAAAAAGTATAAATGTACTCAGGAAGGGAACCATAGAGTCGGACCCCTTGTCCCTCACAGCAGGTCCCTTCGGGGGGAGAAATCGGTTTTTCCTTGGTAACGTCAAGCACCGTATGGTAGCTGATAGCCGAATCTCCGAGTTGATTCCCGATGCCCGCATTGTAGATTGATTTCTCAATCTCGCTTACATAGACCTCCTTTTCGGGAAAAAGTAGATGGAGGCGCTGATTGAGTTTAATCCAGAACACCGCACAGCAGAGTTCGCCCGAACGGCTTTGCAGTCCCATTTGATAGGATTTCGGCGGATAACGGCGACGTTCGCACAGCGCCCAGGATCCGCCGGGCATCTCCCATTTCTCCCGCAGCATCTCCCAAGCATTTAGGACGGCTTGGAGATACTTCATATTTCCGGTGATGCGATAAAGGTCCAGGTAGGCCTCGAAGGCAGTCGTTTCGTAACAATGAGATTCCGGCCGGTCATAGATTGCCTTGTCGTCATTTGCCAATAACTGTGCCAGCCACCAATCTTCTTGGTAGTGCTTCAGGATCAGGTCCAAGTCGCCCTGATTGCCCAGAGGAGAAAGGTACATGCGGGTCGAAGAGATCATCCCTTGGTATGGGATCCAATGGTCAGGAATGTAGCCGCGATCCTTGTCCACGATTAGAGAAAGGTACTCACAATGATTGAACCAATCCAAATGACCTCGAATCAACGGCAGAGCTTCAGGATTGCCAGCCAGGGCGGCATCAATAAGTCCGTGGGTGATCCAGGAACGCACGTAATTGGCATTCTCGCGCAACGCGGTCTCTTTTTCCGGATATGCCATAATGAATCCATTCGGTTGTTTTTGAGATGCGATTCCGGCCACTAAGGCATTCATTCTTTCTCGTAGTGTTCGGTCGTCCACCCATCTTAAGGCATTACCGCTTCCCATCAGGAACAATCCGGCAACAGAGCCTGTCACCTGCGGACCGCCTTTGTCCCAGTTAAAAGGCTTTCCCGGAGGATTTGAAATTCCAGCGCGCTCGCGGAAGACATAAAGCAGATCATCCGTGGCAAAATTGTTGAGCAGGTATTTGACATTGTTATCAAAGACCCGTTTTAGCACCCCTCCGGTAAGTCTAACCCCCTCGGTGGGAGTTCGTAGTTGGAATGGAATGGCGACTGGATTTTTCAGTTGATCAGCAGTCGCACCAAAAGCCACGCCAATCAAGACAGCCAGGCTGATGAGTAGTACCAGGAATTTGCAGAAATAGGATTGTCGCACAGGAACTTGCTTCATCGGAAGATTCCCCGAAATAGAGTTAATTGGATTCATAGATCCCATTTGGTCAAAAAAATCGGGCAAATTAACATGCCATAGCTTACACCTGCGCGCCGACAAAACTCCACGTGTTAAGAAAGCTGCGTGCTTAAGCCCTGTTTCGTCAAAAGAATCATCTAGAGTACTAATAGCCAAGCTTCTCGGGTATTTGGAATTCCAAACATGTGCAACTTGTGGGACCATATGGGCGTGTTTGGATTCGGTTCGGAATCATCCTACCTGTAGGGAGGAGTCTTATGGCTGAACTGTCGAGACGAGAGTTTCTGGAAAAGGCGGCAGCGGGTTCTGCCGTAGCCGGGTTGTTGGCCCTGAATGAAGGGGAACTCAGCGCCAATCCGTTGGGTCTGCCGATTGGAAGTCAGACTTATCCGCTGCGTTCGATGCTTAAGGACTTTCCTGCGTTCGTCAAAATGATAGCAGGCATAGGAGTGACGAGGCTCGAGCTTTGTTCGCCAATTGGCTACGGCGCTGATTTTGCTTCCCTCGCAGACCCAAAAGAAGTGAAGAAAATCATGGCCGATCACGGCATAAAGGCCGAGAGCGGCCACTTCGACTTGGAAGAGCTACGGAAAAACCAGGGCAAGAGCATTGCCTGGGCGCAAGCAGTCGGCATCACACAGATGGTAACAGCGAGCCTTGGCGACGGAAACGGGGGGAACAACCCCACGATGGAACAAGTGAAGAAGGCGGCAGACGAATACAATAAGATCGCCGCTGTCGCGGCCAAGGCCGGCATCCAGCAGGGTCTGCACAATGAGGGTTTTGAGGTCTCGATGATCGATGGCAAACGGACTTACGACATGCTTTTCGATTTGCTTGATCCGAAGCTGGTCAAGTTCCAGTTCCAGATGTCGACCATCACGGCAGGCCTCGTTGGCGCCGAATATTTCTTGAAGTACCCGGGCCGCTTCTTCTCAATGCACCTGCAGGATGTGGACATGAATGCCCCGGTAACGGCTCCGCCGGCAGGGCAGGGCGGACGAGGGGGAAGACGCCCGCAGGTGGCGCTCGGGAAGGGTTCCATCGACTGGGTCAAAACCTTCACCGCGGCGAAGACGGGTGGGGTCACAAGTTACTTCGTCGAGCAGAATTGGGAACTCACTCAGCAGAGCGTCGCCTATCTCAAGACCTTGAAGGTCTGATCGCCTAAAAACTGGGAGAGATGGTGTCTTCCGCGCGTGATAATTATTAACCGACTCGATTGGGATCTGGCCAAGTCGGCTTTATCGGAAGCAAAGTTCTGAAGAGACTACTGAGTACCCCAGCGGTGCCTGTCGTGACGTGAGTCATTAGTTGAAGCGGGCGGCCACGAATTGTCTGCCTGTGTCCTCAAATTGGACGCGAATGACCTTGGCAGTCTTTGTGCAGATGTGACCAAAAAGGATACTCGAGGCAATTGTTATAGTCAGATGGGTATCCACCCAAACTGGAGACTTAAGGTAGAAAGAAATGCCGGTTTCGCTAATATCGTGGGTTTCGCTTTTTTCCGTGAAAGGTTTTCCCGCAGAATCGGCGTATTTAATTAAGAGCTTCGAGTCTTCTTTTGCCCGGACAGCCCCCCTGCTATGTTCCGGCATATGTGTAACTCCCACCTTTAGAATTGCTATCTAACTTGCCCACTCGACAAAGCAGACTATTTTAATTATAGGTTGCAGAAATGCCTGGTGGCAACTGCAGTGTATGCAAGGGTGCAATCAAAAGTGACGTACAACGGAGATGCCGGTTCAGGGTTTCTTGGCGACCTGGCAACCC
>DATKMG010000462.1:0-3353 GCA_035541995.1 Terriglobia bacterium | reverse complement strand
TATTGAGGATGTCATAAGGTGATTCCATTGATTCTTACATTTCAGAGTGACACCCCCCTCACCCGACCTTGTGGAAGCTTACCAAGCTTCCACCCCTCTCCCCCGCTGGGGGGGGATTGGGGTGAGGGGGCAGTGTCATTGTATTCTGCGAGTCTCTACAAGCGGAGAGGTATCTCTCTTCCCGCTATGCGTCAGTCACAAATTCATGCTGTTTCGTGAGGAGATAATCAATGTCCAACCTTAATCGTCGTGATTTCGGATTAGCGCTGACCGCATCGGCTGGATTGGGATTGGCCAGCCTCGAGCTGGCAGCCATGCAAGACGAGACTTCGAAAGGGTCCTTTACTGATGTTGGCGGTATCAAAGTGGGACATTTCACAGATAGTCGTCGGTCCACAGGGTGCACCGCCATTCTATTTGAAGACGAAGCAGCCGTAGGTGTGGACTATGACGGGTCGGCGCCAGGAGATCATCTGGGAGTCATGCTCCAACCGGCGAGCCCGATCGACACGGTCCATGGCATTCTGCTTGCCGGGGCGGGTCCGTTTGGGCTCGCGGCAGTCCAGGGAATGGTGCGTTATCTCGAGGAACACAAGCGGGGATTTGACTGGGGGATTTCCAACCTCCGCATTCCGATTGTGGTGGGAGCCGTGATCGACGATCTCGCTTTGGGCGACGCCAGGATCCGGCCTGGACCAGACGAAGGATACAAAGCCTGTCAGGCCGCTTCTTCCTCCCCCGTCAAAGAAGGAAACGTGGGAGCCGGCGCGGGAGCTACGGTCGGGAAGATGCTGGTGTCCCAAGGGATGGGGGGAATGAAGGCCGGCATTGGTTGTTCCAGCCGGCACTTAGGGAATGTCATTATCGGAGCTTTGGTGGTGGCCAATTCCGTGGGAGATATCCGGGATTGGCGCAACGGGAAAATCCTGGCAGGTGCGCGGCGTCCTGATGACCGCGGGTTTGTCAGCATTGTCGAAGTCCTTGCGAAGAATCTCTCGGAAATGGGATCCAGGACTTCTCTTCGCATCAATGACCTGCCCTTTCGAAGTACGACCCTGGCACTGGTAGCGACCAACGTTGATTTCAACAAAACCCAGCTGACCAAGATTGCGATGATGGCCAGTACGGGCGCAGCCCGAGTCATTAATCCCTACCACACCACCGGTGATGGTGACAGCACATTTGCCATCTCCACCAACAAGCTCAAAGCCGATATCCCTCTGTCTGCTGTTGGAGCTCTGGCGGCTGAAGTTGTCTCTGAGGCAACAGTCCAATCCGTCAAGATGGCCAGCTCAATCGATAATTGGCCGGCCTATCGCGATTACACCATGCGGCTGGGTTGATTGGAGACTGAAGCGCTGGGCTAATTTCGAGTGCTCTTACGGAGCACGTTTTCATAGATGTCATTCATTGACGATTGCATCAGGCGAAGTCAGGATCGGTACAGACAAAAAAGGAGAAGACCGTGAGAGAAACATCCCGCCGTGCGTTCTTGAAGACTATGGGAGTATCTGCGGCTGTTCCCGGTATGCCCCAGGCAGGTCATGCTACTCCCGCTGTTGAGAAAAAATTGCGGCGCAGTTCCTTTGTTCCGGGAGGGGAATTGAAGAAACTAACAGAAAATCTATATCTCCTGGAAGACACCTGCAATGTCTATCTGGTTCGAGCCGGCAATCACGGGCTGATCATAGATTTTGGATCCGGAAAGATTCTTGACTACCTCTCCGGCCTGGGAATCACCCAGGTAGACTGGGTTCTTCACACACACCACCATCGTGATCAATGCCAGGGTGACTTCAAAGCCGTGGAGCGTTCTATTCCCATCGCGGTGCCGGCCCACGAGCGCCACCTGTTCGCTGATGCGGAGAACTTCTGGCGAAACCGGCGCGTGTTTCATCTCTATTACATGCGCAACGACTTCAATACCATTACCGAGAACATCCGGGTGACCGAAGTTCTGCGAGACTATGGCACGTTCCGATGGAATAAGCAGGACATCTTTGTCCTGCCTTCGCCTGGACATACGTTGGGATCGGTTTCGCTCCTCATGGAGGTGGATGGAAAGAAGGTCGCCTTTACCGGGGATCTCATGCACTCTGGGGGGAAGCTCGTTAATCTCTGGGACACCCAGGTCAACTATGGGGGCGCTGAAGGAGTTGATCTCGGCATATTCTCTTTGGCGCGACTGCGAGAACAGAAGTGCTCATTGCTTTGCCCCTCTCATGGAGACCCGCTGCCGGATCCGGATTCCGCCATTGAGCTCTCCATCGACCGCTTAACGGAGTACTATCGATTCCAGACTGGTAACGCTCCCGTGGTTGCCTCTCGAGGTTATGCAGTCAGTCCCCATTTCATTGCTCACCACCTGACTACTTCCTCGTTTTACGCCATTTTGAGCCAAAGCGGCAAGGCGATGTTTATCGACTATGGATCGGCATCGGGGGTCCACTTTGGGAACTTTGAACGCGCAACCGCTACTACCGATCGAATCCGCTTCGTTGAACACAACATCGATGAATTGAAAAGTCGTTTCGGCATGAAATCTGTCGATGTGGCCATGCCCAGTCACATGCACGACGACCACATGAATGGATTCCCACACTTGATCCAGCATTACGGAACCCGGGTCTGGTGCTATGAGAATATGCAGGATATCTTCGAAAACCCGCGCGGCCACAATCTGGGCTGTACCTTAGGAGAACCCTTCAAGGTGTCGCGAACCTTCAGAAATGGAGAGCGGTTCAAATGGGAGGAGTATGATTTCGAGATCACCCACTCTCCGGGCCACACGGAGTACCAGATGGCCCTTTATGTTTCCATTGACGGCGCCAGAGTGGCTTTCACCGGCGATGCATTCTTTGCTTATCCAGATCCTAACCAAGGGATACTTCGCCACAACCTGATTTTCCGCAACCATGTGGAGAGCGACAGCCACATCAAATCGATCCGCAACTTAATCGATCACGAGCCCAACCTGATTGCTCCGGGCCACGGACGGCCCTTCCTGGCCAACCGTGAAGAGTTGCTGGCAACGGAAGAGAAAATGCGCAAGCAGGAGACGCTTTTTAAGGGCATTATTGCCGATCCCGATGTGAACTTTGGACTGGACCCAAGCTGGTGCAGTATCTATCCCTACCAGATGCTGATCAGTCCGGGCACGTCTGCTCCGGCTGAAATCCGGGTCCAGAACTACCGGAACGCTCCCATGAAGATGGAGGTGGCATTGCTGGTGCCGGCCGAATGGAAGCTGGAACCGGAGGTCTTGCGGTTCGAGGCGCCTGCCCAGGCCAAGGTCCGTCAGCCGTTCCGCATCCAGATTCCCAATGATTGGCAACCTCGCTCACCGCGCTTTG
>DATKMG010000461.1:0-4984 GCA_035541995.1 Terriglobia bacterium | reverse complement strand
TTTCGACCACCGAAATCACAACTTTTCCGCTTAATTCTCCTTCCTTGTTGGCAGACTTCCAGGAAGCAACTCAGTATAAGGCCGTAGTTGATCAAGCTGCGACACAATTCAATCTCCCAAAGGGGATGATTGGAGGACTGGCTTCACGAGAATCGCGCTGGGGCTTGGCGCTGACTCCGCGCGGCCCGGGCGGAACGGGAGATAGAGTCCCCCGTGCTCCTAATCCCTCTTTGCGAGCGGGTCCGCTGCCGTCGGATGGAGGGTTTGGCCGGGGTTTAATGCAGATCGACTATGATGCCTTTCCGTTTGCCCGGACCGGAAGCTGGCAAGATCCACGGGAGAATATCCTCTTTGGATGCAAAGTGCTTTCCGATTACCGACAGCTTATTCAATCCAAGACCCATCTGGAAGGCAGGTCGCTCTTGAAGGCTGCTGTCGCGGCTTACAATTGCGGCCCGGGCCGGGTTCTGACAGCCCTGCAAAAACAAATCGACGTCGATTTCTTCACGGCAGGTCGAAACTACTCCAAAGACGTACTTAACCGGACCGGCTGGTTCCAGTTGCAGGGATGGGTGTGAATCACCTTTCTCATGAGCGGCCTGTTCGCTTGTCCCTGAACTGCATTTCTCACCACAAAGGCACTAAGGCACCAAGACAAGCCTGAAAGTATAGGTTCACTAAGGCCCATCTGCGCCGCCCATCGTTTCGCCCATATACAGTCTGGCTTCAACGGCTCTTGATAACATTACCGGCAAGTCCCGGCATGCAGGGGTTATCCGCTGACCTCTTTGTGCCTTGGTGACATGGTGGTGAGAATTTCAGGTTAAACCAAATATTCAAGTTTCAGCAAGGTGCCGATTGTTTTTCAATTGCTCAGGCTGAAGTTCGCGGTGATGGTCGTATCGACCCGGGTCGGGTTGCCATTCAGCAGCGTGGGGCGGTATCTCCATTGTGTCACCGCTTCCACGGCAGCCCGAATCAATAAAGGGCGGCCTGAGACTACCTGCAAATTCTCCACAGTTCCCTCCGGCGAAGCTGCCTGGGCAGAGTTTCTGGAAACAGAGGCGTGACCAAAATCAGGATGCCCAGCACGGTGAGATGAAGAATCATGGCCAGGCCGAATGTCAGTGGCCTTCCCCAGGGAATTGCGGATCCCGATGATTCGATCAGTTGTTCAAACATGTCGTTGGCCCTCCTCTCGTCAGGTACACCGTGAGCGGACAGTCTCATTCTTCAAGAGCGGAGCTCCGCACGGCGATCACTTCAGAGCGCAGGCGCCAACGCTTTCTATCTTAATTAGACACCGCAATCGTGTCAGGGTTCCCGGCTTCTCATTCGAGGGCCTTGAAGTTAACGGGGGGGCTCTAATCTTGTGGAGATTCTACAGCACGACCTGTACAGCAGTGGGGGGCCGATGGTCTCTACTTCCTTTTCCGCTTTGTATCCGCTCTTTCCAGGTTTTCTTTCACCCTGAATTTCACAATTTTGCCAATCAGGGCGAATGGAATTGGTTTGTCTAATGGAAACTGGACCGAACCCTTTCCGCCTTCATACAGAGAAAGCTCAGTTTTAAACCTTTCCATTCCTGTCGGCGTAGGATAGAACCCGATATGGTTTTTGAAGGCCGCAAAATGAACCAGATTCCCTTTGAGAGTGAAGGTCGGTATTTGATACTTAATCGCCTCTTCCGCGTCTGGTGCCGCTTTTCTAATCGTTTGCCTTATCCTTTCAAGAAGGTGCTGAACCTCAGGTGGGAAGCGCGCTATATATTCATCGATAGTCTTAGGTGAAGTTTGATCAGCTCTCATATTGTTCCTTACTCCTGATCCTGAAAACCTCTTGAGCTGTCCAACTTTCAACGCTCACCACTGCCAAGCCTATTGCGGAAATCCGGTGAACTTGATGGTTGGGGCGGCTCAGGATTCTGTTTTCGTCATTTCGCTGGTATCGCGATATTATCCACATAAACCTTTCTAATTCCAGCCTTTCCAAAACAGAACTGAAAAAAGTCCGGTCCTTCTTCCCTTGATCTGAATTGATATGAATGATTTGATATGACGTTCGTCAATCTAAAATACTTGTCAGCGGAGAAATTGGTCCAGCTAACATCCTGTGTTACATCAGAAACATACGGATTGGAGCCGTGATCGATCGTAAGCAGTTTTCCAGAGAATCTTCAGAAAAGCCATTCCTCACTAGATTGGGACTTTGAATTTGCACAGCAGCGGCCGGTTCCATTGCGAGTGTAGAGCGCCAGCTCCAGTTTCTTGTGTTGCTGACTGTTCTGCAACTGCGTCTACGCCAGACTTCCGCAGATCGACAATATCGATTATTATGGCCCCATGGATGAGCCCAGCTCGACCTCATACGACACTGTAGGATCGTCAACACCTCTGCACGTCCGAGAAGATCGGAGACAACTCTGGTCGATCGCGCGGCGAGCGGCTGCGGGTGTTGCCGTTCTTGTGGCGGTGGTCGCTCTGGCTCTCAATCGACCCATCGCCAGGAACGCGTTTCTCATCACTTTGCTTTCTGTGGGCCT
This sequence comes from Terriglobia bacterium, assembly GCA_035541995.1. GTDB lineage: Bacteria > Acidobacteriota > Terriglobia > Versatilivoradales > Versatilivoraceae > DATKMG01. The sequence goes on along the minus strand of DATKMG010000461.1, from coordinate 2,442 downwards.
TGCTTACGTGATTGCTCCTCTGGCAGAACGTGTGCGACGCCCCCATCGTGCTTATCGCAAGCCGCTCTCACCGGTAATGGCTGTTCTTGTCATTTATTTCGTGATGCTCATTCTTGGAACCACAGCATGGCTCCTGGTCGCCGGGAAATTCCAGCAACAGTTGACCGACCTCGGTGACAAATTACCAACTTATGTCGACCGGGCGCGACAGCGGCTGGAGACGATCGAACGAATCACCAACCGCTTTTCCCCACCCAACCCCTTTGCCGACCACCTTGCTGGTCTCTGGCACACAGTATCGGTGTCGATCAAAACAAATTTCATCCGTGTGAGCGCGGAGGTCATAGCTTGCCGGCCAGTTCTTCCTTGGATATGGCTGGTGCCGATTATCGCCCTGGTACTGATCAGCCGCGTTGGCTGGTTCCGTCAATCGGCTGTGGCACACCTGCCGGAGGGGCATCTCCGATGGAGAGGAGAGGAATTCTTCCATCAGGTGAACAGTGTCCTTGCTGGCTATACACGGGCGCAGATATTGGCGAGCGTTCTCATCGGAATTACGTCTATGGCGGGTTTCTGGCTGATCGGCCTGCCCCAAGCCTTGTTTCTCGGAACGATCTCGGGGGCCCTCGAATTCCTTCCGATTGCAGGACCTCTGAGTATTGCCATTGTTGCCTGTGGCATCGTCAGCGGAGAGCGGTTGCTCGTGTTGATCGGATTCTTCGTAGCAATGCGCCTTGTCCAAGACTACCTTATCTATCCGCGGCTCGTCGGACGGGGTATGCACATGCACCCGGTAGCCATCATTCTTGCCATTCTAGCGGGTGCGGAAGCGGGGGGGATGTTCGGTGCTCTGGTGGCCATACCGTTCGTCGGTATTGCTTCCATCGCTGTCCGGCACTGGAGGGAGTACTGGGCGATCGAAAAGTTGTTGAAAGAACATGCGCGACGACTAGGGTCTGAGGAGTCGAGTGATTAGCTGCCATTCCATGTCCAATCTCAAATTCTTAGTCGACCCAAGATTCAATGAAGATGACGTCACCATATTGTTGGTGAAGCGGACTGCCGCTTCTTCTTCCGGCGGTGTGTCCGCGTAGGAATCCCTGGACACCAGGCTGAATGAAAGCATCTGTCGCCACATGGGCGCCCGGCGGCCAAGTGCCCGCACAGCTTTCCGGAACACCGTCTGGACTACTTCGCTACTTCGAAGTTGCTTGGATCAGTTCGCGCGGGACCCCAGAGAGAAGAGTGTCCCACACCTTTCGTGACCACTGACATCAGGTTGCGCCTCAGGATCGCCGAAGCCGTGAGCACGCCTCCCATCATTGCGCCGGTAACCCCAGCCATGGTCACGTCCGCGCCCGTCAAGTAAAGGCCTCGCACGGTAGTGCGGGGGCCAAGGCAGTTCAGCCGGAACCGTTCCGGCACGTGAGCCAACCCATAAATCTCGCCGCTCTGGTGGTTCGTGAAGGAGCGCGTCGACAGCGGCGTTGAAAGTTCACAGTAATCGATTTTGCCGCGCACCTGGGGCACCGCTTTTTCCAGTTCGCCCTTCAGGCGTTCGGTCAATCGCGCCTTCAACTCGTCGTACTCGACGCCACGATGCTTCCAGCGCGTGTCCACCCAGCTTTCAAACCAGGCAAACGGGGCCGGCGCGACTACTTCGATCGTTGCCCGTCCGGGATACCGGCTGGTGAAAGAGGGATCCTTGGCGGATGGAAACGAGATGAACAACACCGGCAAGGGTCCATCGCATGAGGCCTCCGACCTGGAAACATTGGCGTCGTGGTCGGGACCGGGGCAGATCCAAAGGTTCCCGGGGCCGATTCCAAGCTCTTCGCTCGTGGACTTGAGACCGACGTAAAGGGAAATGTGAGCCATCGACGGCGGAATCCGCCCGATCTGCTGCATCGCGTCTTGCGTTTCGCAAACCTGTGGAGAAAGCAGGCGCCGGTAAGTATTTACCGCGCCGGCGTCGCTGATCACGGTAGCGGCGTGAAACTCATCGCCGCCCTGCATGCGAACGCCGATGGCTCGGGCGCGGTCGTCCACGAGTACTTCCTTGACGTCAGCGCTCACCAGCAGCTTGCCTCCGGCTCTTTCGATGGCCGGGAGCATGGTCTCTAGGATTGCACCCGCGCCGCCAATTGGATAAGCTGCGCCGTTGAAGTAGTGTTCCACCACCATGGCGTGGATGCCGAAGCTGCTGCGCCCGGGAGGAAGCCCGTAATCCCCCCACTGAGCGGTGAGCACCCCCGCCAGCTCGCGGCTGCAACCGATCCCGGTGAGCACGTCCCCCGTGGTGCGCCCGGCGTGGCGCAGAAAAGGGGCGCGCATAAGCGGCCCGGCGACTCGCTCAATTGGCCTGGGTACGGCCTTGGAGGCAAGAAGGGGCCGGCTGATCGCGCGCAGCTCCGAACAGCGCGAAAATAGCCGTCAATTGCC
>DATKMG010000460.1:0-22248 GCA_035541995.1 Terriglobia bacterium | reverse complement strand
TTTCTTTAACACAGACACAATCTTTGACTTGATATTCGACTCCGCTCTTCGAGACAGATATAACTGTCGGATTCTTGACGGCGGAAAACTGGTCTTTTCCTCTGAGGAAACGCCCAGGGAGGACTTTTCGAAAGCACATGTCTGGGCTGAGAAGAGCTTGGAAATCCGCAACCGAACCTGGAAGCTATATTTCTGGCCCAAGGAATACCGAGGTCAGGGAGGGTACCTGGGGATCGCTGTTCTCGTATTCGGTCTGGGCCTTTCGGTTGTCCTGGGTTCATTGGTCTGGGTACTTTCCAGCAAAGCGGAGCTTGCCGAAGTTTACGCAACAATGTTGGAGACTTCGCAAAGCCTAAGTACTTCTAACGACCTTAATATGGTGCTGCGGAATGGGGGAGAAGCTTGCCTGCGAATGACGGGTGTTAATCGTTGTTGTATTTTCCTGTGGGATTCCGCCAGGAACCAGTTCCAGCCTGCCTGGGCCTCTAGCAATTTGGATTCCCAGCTGCCGAAGTTCATGCATTTTCGGCCCAAATACGGTGAAAGCCCACTCATCAATAAATTAGTGGACGAAAAGAGAAGCCTGGTCTTGTCAAAACCCGAAAGTCTTGCCAGTTTTAGCCCTTCCTTTGTCTGTAAGTACCAGGTCAAGTCTCTTATGGTGGTTCCACTAGTCTCCAAGAACAGTTTGGTTGGAGCGATCACACTCGATCAGATAGGAGAGCGTCACCGCTTTTCTTCGCGGGAGCAGACAATGATAGAGGGAATCGCCAGCCACGTTGCGACGGCTGTGGAAAGCGCCCGTTTGCTTGCCGAGACTCAAGAACAGTCAGAGTTGATATCGCAAAGGAACAAGGAGCTGGAAGCTTTGCTCACTATTGTGTCTCAGGATCTCAGAGGTCCTATTTTAGCCTTGAATGGGATGACCCGACTGCTTGAGGAAGAATGCGGCCAGAACCTCTCGGAAAATGCTAAACATTACTTGAGCCGGATCCACGCCAACATCAGCCAGATGGACCAGGTCATCGGTAACGTCTTGGAATTTTCTCGAGTTGCTCGAGGGCCCGGCCCTCTTGAAAGAATTGATGTCCCGGAAATACTGAAGGAAGTTTTGTCCAACCTTCAGGCGAGAGGGAACGAACATGACGTCGAGATCGTAAACCGAAATGAAGCGGAGCATGTGTGGTTTAACCGAGACGGTCTCAAGCAGGTTTTCAAGAACTTGATCGAGAATGCCATCAAGTTTTCTTCCTACCAACCAGCAGCGCGCGTCGTGATCGGGTCGAAAAAGTCGGAGGATGAGACCTGTTTCTCTGTCATGGATAACGGAATCGGAATTGATCAGGCGGATCACGAGATTATTTTTGATCTTTTCCATCGGCTACAAGATCTGAAGAACGTGGAGGGGGCTGGCGTCGGACTGGCTATAGTGAAGAGGGTACTGGAATCCTATGGGGGAAGGGTGTGGCTGGAATCGGAAAAGGGGAAAGGTACAACCTTCTTCTTTTCCATACCGAACAGAAACCAAACCCGTTGATGTTGCTGTTCCGGGGAATTCAAACAATTCAATCTAGCCTGATAATGTAATGATCGCAACGGATACTGAGAGACTGGAATCTATCCGTCGTGTACTCAAGGAAAAGGGCTGGGATGCACTGCTGCTGTTCCATCCTGACAGCATCTTGATGTCTACCGGCATGTTTCCTGGAAGCACACACGTTGCTGCTCTCGTCACAGCCGATCTGACCGTGGTGGTCATTTCGCCCTGGTGGCGGGAATGCTTTGTGCAGGAAGAGAGTTGGGCGAATGAGATTCTGTGCTTCGATTGGTGCAAGCCCTCTTGCGAGGTAGAGCCGCTTTCGGCTCTTTTGGACTTACTTAAAAAATGCGCAACCGATTGGAGACTCGAACGGATTGGGTTTGAAGGACATACACATCATTACAGTCCGGCCAAGCTTCCCTCTGAACTATTTACGTACCGGGAGATCAAGGAGAGGCTATCTGAGGCTTTCCGCTGGTCGGAGGATGCGAGTACCATAATTGCCGGTCTGAAATCCATCAAGACTAAACGTGAAATCGAAAAGCTCGGTCTGGCCAACCAGGTGGCCTGGGCCGGCGTTCAAGCCTTTTATCGTAATGCAGCGGTTGGCATTAGTGAGTGCGAACTGGCGGCTGAGGTGAACTTTGCTGTCCTGAAAATGGCAGGTCGAAGCGATATTCGGTACACTTACTGCGATCCCCCGCAGATCACATCGGGGCCCCAGAGAACGGTCATTGCTGATACGATGTCAAACCATGCTACTGGACGGCGTTTGCAGGATGGAGACCCGGTAATGCTAGAATTTGGTGTGCACGCCGACGGCTTTTGGGCCGATATCACCCGTTGCCTGGTGGTTGGAGGTCCGCGGCCTATCCATGAGAAGCTCCATGAGGCTCTCTTATCGGCGCAGAAGGCAGCGGTGACTGCATATGTACCCAATGAAACTAGCGGAGAACAACTTTGCGAAGCGGCCTGGGATTCCATGCGTCAGGCAGGGTACGCAGAGGGGATCACTCACTCCCTTGGTCATGGCCTGGGATTCGCCTACCATGAAGAGCGACCCATGTTAGGGCCGGGCAATCGAGAGCCCATTTGCCCTGGCCAAGTGACCTCCATCGAACCAGGCCTCTATTGGCGAGTTGATGGAGTGCCCTTCGCCGGGATCCGCATAGAAGATAATGTGGTGTGGGGCACAGAACGCGGACAGGTCAGATGGCTATCGGACTTCTATAGGGGTCTTGGCCGATGATTCGAACAAATGAGGTCGTTATCCTAGGCTTGTTCCTAACATCTCTGAGTGACCTGGTGCTCTGCCTCCTTGCCTTCTCGGATATGGCGAGAATTCAGTGGCAAGGCAATAGATGGATTTACTGGTTTGCCCTTTGTGCCTTTGTCCCTGTGCTCGGTCCTCTGGCATATTTCCTCGTCAAGGAGAAAAGGAATGTCTAGGATCCGGGAATACCGGTCCGTCAGCACTGTCGCCGTTCACGCTGGAGAGCAAGCCTGTCCCGTAACCGGAGCCGTTGATACTCCGATCTATCAATCGACAACCTTTTCTTTTGAAAATGCTGAGGCTGGAGCGGCATTATTTTCTCATCAAAAGGAAGGTTACGTCTACACTCGCTACGGAAATCCCACGATCAAAGCTCTACAAGATAAGATTGCCGCCTTGGAAAGGGCAGAAGCAGTATTGGCAACGACCTCAGGAATGTCAGCCATTTCCACCTGCATCCTTGCTCTTGTCAAGAATGGGGATCATATAGTTTCAGCGAATTCGATTTATTCAGCTACATTCGATTTGTTCTCACGCAAGCTGCCGGATTGGGGAATCGAAGTGACTTTCCTCGATTCTACCAGTCCGGCTGACTATGCGGAGGCAATTCGACCGAACACGCGGTTAGTCTATATTGAAACACCCAGTAACCCCGCTCTCAAGATCCTGGATCTTTCAGCTCTTGTTCCGACCGCCCGCAATAACAATGCCCTATTGGTTTGTGACAACACCTTTGCTACTCCTTTTAATACTCGTCCGTTGGAATTAGGGGTCGATCTGGTAATCCACTCAGCCACGAAGTACCTTGGTGGGCACGGTGATGCGATGGGGGGAGCCATCGCAGGTGGCAAGGAGCTTCTTGATCGGATATCAGTGGAATATCATCGTGACCTGGGTGGAGTCATTAGTCCGTTTAACGCTTGGTTGATTCTTCGGGGCCTGAGGACGTTCGCGCTCCGGATGGAACGCCATAATTCCAATGCACAGCAAATCGCTCAGTTCCTCTCGGAGCACCCCAAGGTGGAATCGGTATGCTATCCAGGCCTTGCCACGCACCCCGGCTATGAGATAGCCAAACGGCAGATGCGTGGCTATGGAGGAATGCTGAGTTTCATTGTCCGCGGCGGAGTGGAGGCAGGCAAGCATGTGCTTGACCACGTTCAGCTTTGCACTCTGGCCGTCAGTCTGGGGGATGCTCGCACACTCATCAGTCACCCCGCCTCAACCACTCACATGGTTGTCCCGCGTGAAAGGCGATTAGAAATTGGAATTGACGATGGGTTGATCAGGTTGTCGGTCGGGATTGAGGACGTCGAAGACCTGATAGATGATCTGGATCAGGCGCTAGCCGGGGTAGCGTGACGGCCCAGCATGCGTCGCACTCGTTGATCAATTTACTGCCCCCCTTCATGGCAATACAAAATCGTTTGAGGAGGAATTCATGAGAAGATGTCTGGTCCAGCAGGGGGCCGGGGTGGTTCTCTTATGGCTTGCTCTGTGGTCTCCCGGTTCTTCCCAAGGGCTCGAATATGTGAAGACAAACTACACAAAGTATGAGCACTATATCCTCATGCGTGACGGCGTTCGCCTGTTCACCGCTGTCTACGTCCCCAAAGATCGGTCCAACCTCTACCCAATTCTCCTGAAGCGTACCCCTTATAGCCTTAAACCCTATGGCGAGGATGCTTATGACGAGAACATTGGCCCCTCCCCCTCATTTGCCAAAGAGGGCTACATTTTTGTTTTCCAGGATGTGCGAGGTCGTTGGATGTCAGAGGGTGAATTCGAGCACCTGAGACCTTATCGTCCTGTAAAGGTCAGTCCTAAAGATATTGATGAGAGCACAGATACCTACGACACCATCGACTGGCTTGTGAAGAATGTTGCCGGCCACAACGGTCGCGTTGGCATGTGGGGGATCTCCTATCCCGGTTTCTATGCGACTGCCGGCATGATAGATGCCCACCCTGCGCTGAAAGCCGTCTCGCCACAAGCACCGGTTTCTGACTGGTTTGCCTCCGACGACTGGCACCACAATGGCGCGCTCCTTCTGGCTCACGCCTTTGGCTGGTTTTCCGGCGCAGGTTGGCCGTTTTCCAAGCCGACCATGGTCGACCCTCACGAACCCATTGATCGAGGCATTGAGGATGGCTACGAATTCTATCTCCGACTTGGTCCCGTGCGAAATGCCAACGAAAAGTACCTGAAGGGCGAGATTCCTTTCTGGAATGAAATGATGAAGCGGGAGGTGCGGGATGACTGGTGGAAGGCGCGGAACATTCGATCTCACTTGAAGAATGTCAAGCCTGCGGTAATGACTGTGGGGGGATGGTTTGATGCTGAGAACCTTTTCGGCGCGCTCGAAGTCTACCGCGCTGTAGAGACACAGAGTCCGGGCACATTCAACATCCTAGTCATGGGACCTTGGGTCCATGGCGGCTGGGAGTCTACGAAAGGGGATTCGCTGGGAGATGTCCGCTTTGATGCGCCCACGTCCGAATTCTTTCGTGAGCATATCGAACTGCCGTTTTTTAATTTCTTCCTTAAGGACAAAGGGAAACAAGAACTTCCCGAAGCGTATGTCTTCGAAACCGGAACCAATCGATGGCGTCAATTTGACGCATGGCCTCCGAAATCGGCCTTGGCAAAATCATTTTACTTGAATGCCAACGGAAAACTTTCCCGTGACCCGCCCAGTGGACAGGAAGGGACTGACTACGATGAGTACATCAGCGATCCGAAGAAGCCCGTACCGTTCATGCCCGGTATTTCCTCTGGCATGGCCCAGCGATACATGGTGGACGATCAGCGTTTTTCTGCTCGCCGCAGTGATGTATTAACCTACCAGACCGAAGTTCTTGAGGAGGATCTCACACTGGTGGGGCCAGTTATCCCGAGCCTCCTGGTCTCGACCACCGGCACCGATTCCGATTGGATTGTGAAGCTTATTGACGTCTATCCGGATCGATTCCCTGACGAAAAGGGCGACGTCAAGAACAGCCTGGGTGGATACCAGCAGATGGTTCGCGGGGATGTGATGCGGGGCAAGTTTAGGATCAGCCTTGAAAAACCGGAGCCGTTCATGCCCGGCAAACCCGCTCGGGTGGAGTTCACCGAATCTGACGTTTTTCACACTTTCAGGCGAGGGCACCGCATCATGATTCAAATCCAGAGCACGTGGTTTCCCCTAATCAATATCAATCCTCAAAGGTTCCTGAGCATCAATGAAGCAACTGAGGCCGACTTCCAGTCGGCCACTCAGCGCGTCTACCGTTCGCGCAGTTTGCCTTCATCAGTCAAAGTCTTGATACTTCCGCCTGAACGGCCCCAGTGAGGAGCAAATTCTTCCTGAGATAGTCATTTCTTCGGGAATAGGCTATAGTCCTACTTTGACCGAATCTCAAAACTCCCCTCCAATCCCTCCGCGGAATTGGGGCCTATCCACACTTTGAATTCCCCAGGCTCCGCAGAGAATTCTTTGTCAGGACCGTGAAAGAAAGACAAATCCTCCAATCGCAGGGCGAACTCCACTTGTTTCTTCTCACCGGCAGCTATTGCGATTCTCTGGAAGCCTTTGAGTTCTTTGACTGGCCTGGAGGAGCTGCCTACTAGGTCACGGATATAAAGCTGAACAATCTCGTCTCCCACCCGCTTGCCCACATTCTCCACTTCTGCAGTGACCTTCAGACTTTGACCGGGCCCGATAGACCTGGTGCTAAGTTGCAGGTTACTGTACCGGAATTTTGTATAACTTAAGCCATAACCAAAGGGATACAACGGCGTTACAGGCACATCGAGATAGCGGGAAGTAAAACGATCCTCTGTGGGTGGCCGCCCGGTGTTCATGTGGCTGTAGTAGATCGGCACTTGACCTACTGTTCGTGGAAAGCTGACGGGCAGTTTGCCACCAGGGTTATAGTCTCCAAATAATACGTCCGCGACAGCTGGCCCCATGCGTACTCCCAAATGCCAGGTTTCCAGGATTGCAGGTATGTGTTCAGCGGCCCAGGAAATTGTGAGTGGCCGGCCATTCAGCAACACAAGAACCACGGGGGTACCGGCCTCGTAGACCGCCCTCAACAGCTCGTTCTGTTTTCCTGGCAAATCAAGATAAGCACGTGAGCCTGCCTCACCGCTCATGTCGGCACTCTCTCCCAGGACCATGACGACGGCTTCAGACTTTCGAGCCACTTCGACAGCCTCGGCAATCCCAGTTGTTGAATCGCTATTGACATCGCATCCCTTTGCTTCAAATACATGGGTCCCGGAGCCCAGTTTGGCTTTGATCCCTTGTGAGACGCTAATGACATCTTCGGGACGGCCCTTGCCGCTCCAGCAACCCAGAGAAGCCTCACGATCATCAGCAAGGGGTCCAATAAGGGCAAGATACTTGAGATCCTTTCTCAAAGGAAGAACCTCCCCCTCGTTCTTCAAAAGCACGATGGATCTTCTCGCCGCCTCCAAGGCTGCATCCAGATGCTCTTTTGCCAACACCACGGAGGATTCTCGATTGACATCGACAAGCGGCTGCTCAAATAGGCCCAACTGAAATTTGACTCGTAGAATCCGGCGCGTGGCATCGTCAATGATCTTCTGTTGGACTTTTCCACTTTTGACCAACCCGGCCAAAACTTCAGGATAAATCTGACCAACCATATCCATGTCGACACCTGCACGGACAGCCTTTTCACCTGCCTCGGCAGGGTTGGCTGCAACTCCATGGTTGATTAATTCTCTGATAGATCCCCAGTCACTCACGACAAAACCTTTGAATTTCCACTCACCTCGAAGAATTGTCGATAGCGTGAAGTTGTTGGCGGTAGCCGGGATTCCATTGAGATCGTTGAAGGCGCTCATGAAAGTACCAACCCCAGCCAGCGCGGCTGCCTTGAAGGGGGGAAGATAGACTTCACGAAGTGTTTTCTCTGAAAGATCAACGGTGTTATAGTCCCGCCCTGCTTCGGCTGCGCCATAGGCCACGTAATGCTTGGCACAGGCCACAACCGAGTCGGCATCCGCGATATTTTCCCCTTGAAATCCTTTGACACGGGCCGCGGCCATGGCTGAACCCAGGAAGGGATCTTCTCCTGCTCCCTCGGCAATTCTTCCCCAGCGGGCATCTCGAGCGATGTCGACCATGGGTGCAAACGTCCAGTGGATTCCCGCAGCCCTGGCCTCTTTGGCCGCAATCCGGGCGTTTCGGGTGGCCATGTCCGGGTCCCAACTGCTGGCTTCGCCCAAGGGGATCGGGAAAATGGTCTTGTACCCATGGATGACGTCAAAGCCGAGGATCAAGGGGATCTTGAGCCGGGACTCTCGAATGGCAATCTCCTGTAAATCGTTAGAATCGCGGGCTCCCGTAATTCCTAAGAATGAGCCAATCTTGCCTTGCCTGACCAGGGCCTTGTTTTGTTGGTTGGCTTCAGACGCCTGCGTCATCTGGCCGACTTTTTCTTCCAGGGTCATCTTCGCCAGAAGTTCCTCTACTTTTACATTAATCTCAGTGTCCTTCATTCTTGTCCCGCCAGCTCCGGAGTGTGCTAATTGAAGACCTAACATCATGCCCACCAGCAGTTGCAGCCTTTTCATTTGATTTCTCCTGAGTTTAAATGTCCTCTATTGGGCTCTGGCCGGAGGTTTTCCGGCAGAACGAAGATTGACTATCTTGTTAAGACTGTCGAACCAGAAGGGAGCGCCCAGGGAAAGCGCAAACGTTGTCAGCAGGATGCCTGCCAGTTTTTGACAAGCGTCGGCAAAATTATCCGGTAACATGTGGGATCCCTCCTTACTCCAACCGACAGGGAATTGGATCTGCTCCAATTTCTCTTCAACCCCCATGACGACTGCAAAAGAATCCTGCGGCTGAGCCCCTGTCGATGAGACTTCAGGTCTTGGTTGCTTCGCTACTTCCTGGGCTGCGGCCACCAGAGAAGCTCGCAACGCAGAGTCCCGCGAGAGCATTTTGACGAGCATGAAGGTGTCCAAATTCAATCCGAGACTAAGGGCAAATCCGCAGACATAAAGAACAATCTGAGACCGCCGCCGATACCCGCCTGAGACCCGATCCATGGCGCCGTCAAACCAGTGTGCGATGTTTCTTGTGGCCCCGCCGACGCTTGTCACTGATTCATCGATCAACACGGACAGCAGCCGCTTTAACTCACTGTTGGCTGGCAGTGACGCTATCGTGTCTCGGATGCCGACAAAGCTCAAGGGCTCGTACTGGAGCCTCGCTTCCGGGGCGGATATCGGGCTGCCACCTGTTGGCGCAGCAGGGACTTTGGTTCGAGGCGCCTCTCCTTTTAGTACATCGAGCAATGCAAGCGCGAATGCCCTGGAAGGAATGTAGGAGGCCCCACGTCCGGGGGAAGATAAAGACTTTATCAAGGGATGGCTATATATCTTCCCCGCTAGTTCAGGGATTGTGGGATCATTCAAGAGTTGCTGAATTCCCTCCCTGAGCGTCTTGGAGCGCCAGCTAAACATCCAGGCGATCACCTCGTTAATCGACGAACACACCACGCTCATGAGCAGATAAACGAGAATTACGCCTAACCCAACGTCGAGGATTACCGAGCCAAACATTGCAAAGCTCCTTTCAAGATTGTCTTGGCTTCGTCAATTCCAAGTGCGGCTGCGCAGATAAAATAAACCAGTCCGTACAGACCAAGAACCCCGATACCTAATATCACAGGGTGGGCTGAATACAAAATCAGTCTTGACGGCAAAGCAGCAAGGACGCCTACCAAAGCGGCCAGCCAGAGCTTGCCCAGGACCATTGGATCCAAGCCGGTCTGTCCAATCCTTTGATTCAATGTCCGACGCAGCAGGATAAATTCCAGCCATCCGGCGATCCCGGCCGATGTCGTCAATCCGGCTACTCCCCATTTAGCGTCCAGTCCAAGTGCGCCTGGCAGATGAAGGGCAAACACATAACCTAAACCTGTTGTCACCAGTACGCGCAAGATAGCGTACTTTAACGGCGTGCGGGTGTCCCGCAGGGCATAGTAAGTTGAAGCATAGATCCTTCCCAGGGCAGAAGCCAATAGTCCAACGCCTGAGCCTGCCAGGATACCCCAGACATACACACCGTCAGCCCTGGTGAATTGTCCCGACTGATAGATAGCCCTGGAAACTACATCCCCAAAGGCCAGGAATACCACGGCTGACGGGACCACGAACAATGCCACACGGTACAAGCTCGAATTTAATCGCCCTCGCAATTGGCTGGCAATTTCGGCTTCACTTCCCAATGCGCGCGACATTGTTGGAAGTTCCGCTGCCGAAACAGACATCCCAAACAGGCTGAGTGGCAAGGTGTACAGAACCTGGGCATAACTAAGGGCAGCGACTGCGCCGGTCGGCAAGAGGCTGGCCAAGAGAGCATCCACATACGCGCTAATCTGGATTACGCCTCGACTGAAGAACACGGGAACAAAATTCGAGATCACGACTCGAACGCTCGAAGTGATCCAGTTAAATGAAATGTTCAAGTGTCTGGTCAGCTGAAGAACAAAAGGGAGTTGGGACAGGAATTGCATTCCGCTGCCGACCACTGCACTCCAGGCCACCACCTTTGCCAGTGGAAATTGAGGGGTCCGTCCCCCATACAGTACCAAGGCGATGATAATGACAACGTTCCAAATTACAGGTGCAGTGTAGGAAAGTAGGAATCTCCGATGGCTGTTTAGAATACCTAGACACCATGCCGAAAGAACCAGCAGGCCGGATCCAGGGAAGAAAATTCGGACTAGCTGAATTGCCAGGTCGCGCTTTTCGCCATTAAATCCAGGGGCGATTGCGTCAATCAGATAAGGAGTGAAAGAGACCCCGAGAAGAACCAGGACGGAAGTGGAAAGCGCCAATAGGGTACCAATGGCGCCAGCCAGGCGATTAGCTTCCTCCTCCTCGTCACGGGCCAGGAGCGCAGAATAAACGGGAATAAAGGAGGCTGAGAGTACTCCCTCGCCAAAGAGGTTTTGCAGAAAATTAGGGATTCGAAAGGCAGCTTTGAAGGCATCAGCGGCAGCAGAATTTCCGAAATAGTGGGCGAATACCCGCTCTCGCACAAGGCCTGCCAGGCGGCTCAGGAAGATCCCCGTGGCCACCAGAAATGCCGAGCGGCTTGTATCATGCGTGGCTTGGTTAATTGCTTCAGTCCTTGACAAAGAGGTCCGACTCGGAGGATGGAAGTATCAACTTGCTGCATAGAACGAATGCAGCTGCAGCTCAGGATTTGGGCATTCCTTTCCAGATGGCGGAGAGGATGTCGGACAATAACTTATGATCTTGTTTCGATACGCTTCCCATATCAAATCCTTCGGACTGCCGGCTTTGCTGGAATAGCAGATGACGTTCTTGCTCTTTGAGCCGCTGGCTTTCTTCGCGAATCTTATCCAATTCCCGCTCCCTTGATTTCTTGAGTCCGCCGCTGCGGATGAAATTCACAATTTGCTCGAGCTCCTGGTAATCAAACCAGCTCCCATGCTGTTTGCACCAGTCGATGACCACGCCCGAGCAACCTGCGAAGTTGAGTCGGTTCATTAGATTGCCGCACAGAGGGCAGGGAACATACATCCGCAGGTTCTGGGTCGTATTCTTAGTTGTCCCTGCAGACACCGGCGAGGCCATTCCCAGCACTGCTTCTTGCTCTTCCCGTTCCTCACATATCTTCTGAAACGCCGATTTGTCAACCCACAGACCGCCGCAGCGCTGGCATTCACTGAGATCAATACCGCCCAGTTCCACTTGGACCAAGCCGACGTCGCAGCGAGGACATTTCAACTGAGCGGGCCGGCCTTGAACGGCTTGGGTTGCCTCGGCACCACAGAAAGGACAATGCTTCATCCCCACGAAAATGGAGGCAAAGCATCGAGGGCAGGCTACCGTGGCCAACGATGAACCGCACCAGGAGCAGGTCGCGCTGTCGAGGGTGGCTTCACCACCACAGTTGGGGCATTTGAGACTTCCCACCTGCTGTTCCATAGGAGCCTTATTCTGTGACAATTCATCGATGGAATCAAGCACGGGTGCAATTTCAGAAGAAGGGCGAGAGCCTGACCCGATGAGGAAATAGGCTCAACTTGTACTTTTCGCAACCAGAAGTCAAGGCGGCCTTTGGCTCATCCAAAACCTTAACGCAGAGGCGCAGAGACGCAGAGAAAAATCTCCAAGGAGGGCCGCAGATGGACGCAAATGAACGTAAATCGATAAGACAGATGTCAGAATCTGGATTCGTCTTAAGTCATGAGATCCAGACCGATGGCTGCTTTTCAGGCCCTTAGCTCAGAACGGCAATCTCTTAACAGATACTCCCGATGATGTGACCCTTGTTCTGCTCCAAAGAATCATGGCCTTCCTCGGGTTGACGTTCGGCAAAAGCGTCATGTCGGAAGAGGCCTTGAAGCGTTACTCTTATCTTCAGAAGATCCTTGAACACCATGCACCAGTTCAATCTGTGCATTCCGTGTTTATCCGTGTTCCTTCTCTACTTTGTGTCTTGGCGTCTTGGTGGTGGATACCCGAGTTAAGGTGGGAGACCGACACGCTGAATCAGGTTCTTGAACCTTGGATCAGATCGCAGGCCGTCAAGAATGGGGTCGACTTTAAGATGAGCCATCCAACTGCCCCGCTCCTGGTAATCCTTTTCCAGACATTCAAAGGCTTGCGCCGTGTCGCCCATCCCTATCCAGACACAAGCCATGAAGTACGGAGAAACGTAGCGGGTCTTGGAAAGCGCTCTCAGCTTATCGATGAATTGGCGTGCTTCTGCCTTACGACCTGCCATCCCGTACGCCTGGCCCAATCCAGCCAGGGCCGCGGGATGACTATTTGAAAGCTGGTCCCCCTTGTGGAATTCAGTAATGGCTTCGTCGATTCTCTCTTTTTGCAGATAGGCCAGGCCGAGCAGGTAATTGGTTACAGGAAAGCTTTGGTCCATCTCTAATGTCTTCGAGAGTTGGCTGATCGCTTCATCATACCGACGGGCATAATACAGAAACCACCCCACATGGGAGTTCAAGACGAGCGAAAGGGGATCGAGAACAAGGGCGTTTTTCATCTGGGCGAAGGCCTCTTCGAACCGTCCCATCAAGGCCAGGAAAAGGCCGTACCAGTGATGCCCCGTGACATAGTTCGGATTGAGATCGAGGGCCAGTTTGAATTCCCGTTCAGCCGCCGGCCAGTTCCAATCAAAGAGGAGGTTGGCAAATGCCAACGACGTATGGGGTTCCGCCAATTTGTCATCGATTTCCAGGGCTTTATTGGCGGCGGCCTTAGCTCGACGCGCCGTCTCACCGGGAGGGAGGCCTCCGTAGATGCCAAGAGTTTCATAGCAGTCGGCCAGCCCGGTGTAGGCCAAAGCATAGCCAGGATCCCTGGCGATTGCCTGCTCAAAAAAAACGATGGCCTTCTTAAAACCTTCTTCAGTCCTCTTGTTCCAGAAATAGTGACCCTTGAGATAGGCCTCATGAGCTTCCGAATCCCTGGTGGAAGCGCGCGATAATGCCGTTTGTTGACCCGGGAGGAGTTCGACCGCCAGCGACTTCGCAATCCGTCTTGCAACCTCCCGTTGAATATCCAGAACATCTGCAAACTTCCGATCGTAAGTTTCAGCCCAAAGATGCGTCTGGTCCGATACCTCGATCAGCTGGGCTGTAATGCGCACCCGATCGATGGCGCGCCGCACACTGCCTTCCAGGATGTACCCAACACCCAATTCCTGCCCAATCTGGTCCGCCCGCTTCTCCGACCCTTTATAGTGCATGGCCGTAGAGCGGGCCATGACTCCCAGTCGGCGTGGATGTATCCGGCCGAGTTGCGTGATCATCTCTTCGGTCAGGCCTTCACTAAAGTAGTTCTGCTCGGGATCGTGACTCAAGTTCTCAAACGGCAATACGGCCAGCATGACCTTTCCCGACGGTGGTGAGGCCTGAACCCGCTTGTCCACTGGCGCAATGAAACGGTAACCATGACGGGCCAGAGTCTCGACGAAACGTGGATTCTTGGCAGAATCGCTCAGAGCGGCTCGCAGTTTGTTTAACGCGATGTTGATGCTGTGCTCAAAGTCGACGAATGTGTCCTCGGGCCAGAGCTTTCTGCGGAGTTCTTCTCGAGTGATGACGTTGCCGGGATGTTCCAGCAGGGTAGCCAGAACCTGAAAAGGCTTTTCCTGGAGCTTGATCTTCAGTCCGTGCTTACGCAACTCTCCTGATCGAAGATCGACTTCGAAAACCCCAAATCGCAGGATCCGTGGTGAATGGGCTGGTTCTTCCACGGGAGGAGGACCTCCAAATTGCCAGGAGTCTACCGTGTTTCGGCGAGCCCGTCAATCCGAGATCCGGCGGGATCCGCGATCCATGGGGACACAAGTCTCCGTCAAAGGAATCGAGTGTCGAATGCGCGCCGTGCGAGTTCCTTGCAGGGGTAACCACGGTGAGCGATGTTGGCGAGCCGTGGGCTTTTCGCGGGTCTGCCCACGCCTCGCAAGAGACGCTCAGCGTGGCTACCAATTCATCCAAATCCTCTCGTTGAGGAACCTGATCTGACTTTGACGGGGCGGCGGGGAGACAACTTCCCGCTGCCTTTTTGTTCTCAATGAGTTGAACGGAGACCTCCTGTTAGCCAACAGATAATTTGCCGTGAATTGAATCTTGTGCAAAGACAAGCGAGAGTGGGTCCGTACGAACGCTGAATGGCCGGGACCAATAGCCGAATGAATTTCGGGTGAAAAAAGGTTCGATGAAGCGGAGGTGCGAAGTGAAAGAACAAACCAATGGGGTCGGCCCAAACCGTCATTTCGACAGACGGTGGAACCGACCTGTAGTTGCGACAGCTATTACCTTTCTGTGGATGCTTCCAACGGCGCACTCCGAGTCCGATTTTAAGGAACGCGAGGAAGGTTCCCCCGCCGGCCAGACAGGCCACGTGAGCTACCCCTTCGGTTACCGGCGCCTTTCCTCACAGTGGGGAGACGCTAGAAACCAGTTTGTGCCGGGAATTGTGGACTTTGACATTCGACCCCGGTCATGGCCTGTGAGCATTGCAGCGCGCATGGCATTCGGTTATTCCGGCGCACTGCCAATCGGAGCCGATCCCTGGGCCAGTTTTTCCGGTTCCTGGGACATCGACCTGGGACTGCGCCATGTGTGGCGCCGGTTCAAAACGATTCAGCCCTTTATTGGTGCGGGTTTGGGGCTCGTTGGAGCGAGTACCACAGTCCAGGTACGAACCCATCCGGGGGCATTCTATTACCAGAACTGGGACTCGACAACGGCCGGCCCGTTTGTGGAAACCGGCTTTTATGTCCCCCTCCGAAGAGGCTTGCACACAGGCGTCCTGATCACGTACGCCAGGGGCAAGGGGCAGTTGAACGGCAATGGTATTGAATTGGGTGGGACCCAGGTGGCCTGGTTGATTGGCAAGTCCTGGGGCGGGAAGCGCGGGCCGTCTTCCACTGCCCACTGACCGGTCGGGGAGCTTTCACGACCATGGGAACCCAACCTGAAGAGAACGCACCTCCAAACCGGCATCAGCCGAGGAAAACCTCGGATTACTGATACAAACGGACCCCGCCCCTGCCAATCTCTAACAGGGAGTATTCAAAAACTCGTTAGAAAACAGATTCTCGCGCAGAGACGCGGAGGCGCAGTGAATGACTGAAAATGAAATAGGAACTGTCATCGTGAGGGGAATGTTTCTCCGCTGCTCCCTTCCAAAGGCAGAATCAGGAGGGTATTCAAATGTTGAAAGCCCTGATTAGGTTCCTCCGGATCGAACCCAGCGATGTCAATCCATTCCAGCAACTGATCTGGCCGGAGCTGGTCCAGTAGCTCAGAGATTCCCAGACTGCCGGGATCGGCGCTAAAGGATTGACCTACGCCGGGGCCCTGCTGATTTCAGTTGCCACAGGAGATCTGAGCGGGATTTCGGTGGCGGCCAGGACCTCGGCTGCGGGGGGAGGCAACAATCCATTCATTGCCTATGCGGTGATCGACGACGGTGGTGTCCCCGGCGATCACAGCGGCGATGATGCCTTCATCGCTAGCTCACCGTAAGCCGATCTGTCGGTGGTGGAGAATCTCCTTTGCATTGAGAGTGGCCCTTCGTTTTCTCCGCCGCATGTCCAAGAGCGTTGAAGCAACTGGCTTGACCGTACTTGACTCAAAATGGTACAAAGGCTCGGTAATACCACGGGCGAGTAGCTCAGTTGGGAGAGCGCGGCGTTCGCAACGCCGAGGTCGAGGGTTCGATCCCCTTCTCGTCCACCATGTTTCCCCTCAAGGGAGTTACGGTGAAGTGAGTTGTTCCTTCGATCCCGCGTGTGATTTCATTATCCTCCTTGATCAACTATAGCCCGGCATAACAGTCGAAGTAGCTAGTTCTTTTATGAAGATGCGGTTCTTGGTGGAGGGTCGCGCTCCGTCGCGACCGCGGCCCCGACAAAGCGGGACCCTCCAGCATTTTCATTTGTGGTGGTGAGCTTGAAAGGGTCATGAAACACTCTTGTGAATCTCTAGCGTAATGGGGCGGCAAAGAGTGGAGTCAGCTCCGATAGGAGCTGAATATTTGTAGCAAAGCAGACATAATTCAATAACTCCAGCCGTCCGAGCGGCGCGGACGGCGGGACTTCATTCCGCGCCGCTCGGACGGCTAGTTTCTTCGAGGGGCCCTTAATCTACAAACAGGGGGGTCCTGACGGAGCTCCGAATGATGACCCATTTCTCTGCTGTCAAAATCCTTAGTACAAGCAGGAACTTTTTCACGCAGTTGGTTGTCGTGGCTCCTGAAGCTGATGTTCCAGTTCGGAGGCATCAGTAGTAGGGGATTGACAAGTATAGTTGTGGCAGACGTAAACAGTCGGCTTTCCATGGACGAGGGTCTTACCCTCAAGCCAGGGGGCCTGTCCTGAGTCTGGGCGAGAAGGATCCAAGCGCGCGACTACCTTATTGGGGAGAAACTGCTGGTAGATGGTCTGGGCGAGACGCGATGTGCTCGAATCATCCGGACTTCCGACGAGCACTATCTCTTGAACCGGCCCCTGGTAGAAAACTGCGGCATTCAGCAGGCAACCGAACCCCGAAGGAAATCGAGCCATTGACGAACTCATTCGCTCCAGGACGGACTCTGCGATTTCGCGATAGTCAGTCCTACGCAGCAACACTGCCAGGCGAAGCAGGTTCGTCACCACCACAGAACTACCTGCAGGGGTGGCATTGTCATAGAAGTCCCTAACCCTTGTGATCAGGGTCTCATGATTGGAACCGGTCAGGAAGAAACTCCTGGTTGCGGAGTCCCAAAATTGCCGAATCGCTTCTCCATTAAAGCGACAGGCATGGTCCAGCCAGAGTGTTTCGCCGGTTGCTTCAAAGAGGCCGATCAGCGCTTCAATCAGGTTCGCATAATCTTCAAGAAATCCATTGATTTTAGTCTGCCCGTCCTTGTAGCTTCGCAGAACTTGCTCGCCTTGGCAAAGATGCTCCAGCATGAATTGAACATTCTGGCGCGCCACTAAAAGGTAATCATCGCGGCCGAGTACGTTCGCAGCTTCTAAAAAGCTAACGTTCATGAGTCCATTCCAGCAGGTCAGCATTTTTTGGTCGCGATGAGGCTTGACTCTTTTTTCCCGCGCCTCAAAGAGCTTCTGTCGGCTTCTGGTCAGGGTCTGTTCTACCTCCTCACGGCTCTGTTGAAAATCCTCGCTGAGGTCTTCAAGGGAGCGGGCGACATGCAAGATATTGGTTCCATCGAAGTTTCCGTTCTCGGTAACTCCATAGTATCGACAGAACAGTTCACTATCCTTATTACCGAGCAGAGTTCTGATCTCCCCCAGTTCCCAGGTAAAGAACTTACCTTCTTCACCTTCACTGTCTGCATCCTGAGTGGAATAAAAGCCCCCCTCGGGACTTGTCATTTCTCGAGTGACATAATCAAGGATCTCTTCCGTGATCCGGCGATAGAAGGGTTTTCGGGTCAGTTGATAAGCCTCGAGATAAAGCCTGGAGAGCAAGGCATTATCGTAAA
This sequence comes from Terriglobia bacterium, assembly GCA_035541995.1. Taxonomy (GTDB): domain Bacteria; phylum Acidobacteriota; class Terriglobia; order Versatilivoradales; family Versatilivoraceae; genus DATKMG01. The sequence goes on along the minus strand of DATKMG010000460.1, from coordinate 4,414 downwards.
GCATCTTCTCGAAATGAGGGACCAGCCAATGGCCGTCAACTGAGTATCGGTGGAACCCTCCCCCCAGCTGGTCATAAATTCCTCCATGACCCATGTTTTCGAGCGTGAGTTCCACAAATCGCAACGCTTCGCGATTCCCGCTACGCTGGTAATAACGAAGGCAGAAAGCAAGGTTCATCGAGCCTGGGAACTTCGGAGCTCCGCCAAATCCACCGTTGGCCCAGTCGAAACCATTGGCCAAGTTCTCATAGGCCGAGTCCAAAACTTGTTTGTCGAACGAACCGGAAGACAAAGACAACCCATGCATCTTCTCAAGGTTCCGCAGAATTTCGGGACCCTGTTTATCGATTTCCATTCGCTTCTTCTGGTAGGCGTCTGCAATGGCCAGCAACAAGCGGGGAAAACCGGGACGTCCCAGGCGATCGTCTGGAGGAAAGTAGGTCCCGCCGAAAAATGGGATTTGACCAGGAGTCAAAAACACTGTCATGGGCCAACCGCCACTTCCGGTGCTCATTTGCACGAAGTTCATATAAAGCGTATCCAAGTCGGGGCGCTCTTCACGGTCGACCTTGATATTGACAAAGTGCCTGTTCATGATTTGAGCGATTTCTTCATTTTCAAAAGACTCCCGTTCCATGACGTGGCACCAGTGGCAGGCCGAGTAGCCAATGCTGAGGAGAATTGGGCGATCCTCCTCCTTGGCTCTTTCCAGAGCTTCCGCCCCCCATGGGTACCAGTCGACGGGGTTATTGGCATGCTGTCTCAAATAAGGGCTGGTTTCATAAATCAAGCGGTTGGTAAACTTAGGCGAAGAGGAAGAGGCAGTAGCCCCGCTATTTTCAATCAATGTATTAGGTCCAGCCCTTATCGTGGTATGAAACGTCAGTTTAAACTTAGCGTGTAGCACGAAATGAGTCAAGCGGCCAATGAATCGCGTCGCAAATATCCTCCATTTACATTAAAATTCAATAGAACGATTCTGAAGCGTTTGACATCGCATGAGGAGAGTATGAACGACAAACTCAAGATTGCCGCTCGCGAGTTTTCCTCGCGGCTAATGATTGGAACCGGGAAATACCAGACTTTTCGCCAAATGGCCGAGGCTTTGGAGAAGTCTGGAGCTGAGATCATTACGGTTGCAGTGAGGCGCGTGAATGTCTCCGACCGAAACAAGGAATCCTTGCTGGATTGGATTGATACCGGAAAGTGCTTTATCCTGCCCAATACCGCCGGCTGTTATACGGTGGATGATGCGGTTCGGATCGCACGACTTGGTCGCGAAGCCGGTCTTTCTGACTGGGTCAAGCTCGAAGTGATCGGGGACGAAAAAACTCTTTTCCCGGATAACATCGGCCTTTTGGAGGCTACCGAAATTCTGGTCAGAGAAGGCTTCATCGTCCTGCCGTATACGAATGACGATGTGGTAATGGCCCGGCGACTGGTCAACGCAGGAGCTGCCGCGGTGATGCCACTAGGTGCGCCAATAGGTTCCGGGATGGGAATCCAAAATCAGGCCAACATTCGAATCCTTCGAGAGATGATTACCGAGGTACCTTTGATTGTTGACGCTGGCGTAGGAACTGCCTCCGATGCAGCACTGGCAATGGAACTGGGGGCGGATGGAGTACTAATGAATACTGGCATTGCGTTGGCTCGCGATCCGATCGCCATGGCGGAAGCCATGAACTATGCCACACGAGCCGGTCGCCTTGCATACCTGGCCGGGAGGATTCCAAAAAAACTCTATGCTACTGCCAGCAGCCCCCTGGAAGGGGTGGTCCGGTGAGAGGGGTAATTAGGCTGCATTTCTCACCACAAAGACACTAAGGCACCAAGACAAGCCTGAAAGTATAGATTCACTAAGGCCCATCTCTGCCCCCTGTGGTTTCGCCCATATACAGTCTGGCTTCAACGGCTCTTAATAACATTACCGGCGAGTCCAGGCAGGCAGGATTTATGCGCTGACCTCTTTGTGTCTTGGTGACTTGGTGGTGAGATTTGCGGGTTGGCCCCGATTCGCGGAAAGTGACCGGAAAGACCGGCAGACGATGGTTCCTTGCTACCAGGAATTGTAGGGAGTTCCTTCAGAAGAGATAGCGCCTGAGCCACTGTGGACGTCGTAAATCCCGGTTTCAGTTTGCTCAGGGAGAATGGTCGCTTCTTCGGTCACCGTCTCCCAGGTTTGCGAGGACCCGGTAATCGGGTCCCTGGGGACAGCTCTCAGGTAACCTGCTGTCACCAGGTCGTCCAACGACTGTGGAGCCTTCAACTTGTCGGCCGTGTATTGATCGATCAAACTGCGTAAAGTATAGAGGTTGCTCTTGAGGACGGCTTCCTTGGCCCGAAGAATCGCAGCATTGGCGATCGGCAATGCAATCGAGACCAGGATTGAGATGATCGTCAAAACGATCATCAGTTCGATCAGCGTAAAGCCCCGGGGACAGGTCCTGGCAGGTCGGTGCCTCAATATCGATGGTGAAGAAGGGAAGAGTTTCACGTGTGGAACAATTGCAACGTGACATATCCCCCCTCACCCGACCTTCGGTCACCCTCTCCCCCGTCGGGGGGAGAGGGACTGGGGTGAGGGGGCGGTGTCACTAAATTCTGTGAGTCTCTATAGTTAAGAGTGCAGCCAGTTGCTGAGTTTCTGCCCCCTGACTGAGAAAACTGCCTTTTCCAGGGGATTCACTCGGACAATAAATAAACCATGGATTCCATCTTGCTCAAACTCGCCAACCGGCCGGTCTCACCATTCGGAGTACTTGCTTCCATCCAGGGCCTCGCCAGTACTTTTGCTGTAGACATCATAAACATTCTGGCCGCCGTAACTGTTGGAGTCCGGACTATCCTGAGAGGAACGCAAGCCCCATTCCGGCTTTCCGGTCATAGGATCAATTGGCACGCGCCGTAGGAAACGCAGTTTCTTGTCTGTAGTATTCAGCTGTGTAACACCCTTTACCAGGGTCTCCATGTCCGGGGGATAACCATCCGTCCCGAGCTTGACCTCAATAAAACCGCGATCGGCTGCATCCTTGTAACGATCAATTGCTTCCCGCATGTCGCGTAGATCATGCCGCAATTCCGTCTCCTTCTGCCGCTTGATGGAGATGCGGGCCAAGGGCAAAGCACCCATGGCCAGAATACTGATGATGGATACTGTTGCGATCAACTCCACAAGAGTGTGTCCGCTATTGCTATTAGCTGAGCGATATCCAGACCAGGGTTCTTTCCAAAACCATCGGATGGTTGTCATGGCCACTCTCTATTTTACAGTGACCTGCGTCCCCGTAAAACTGGTTGGCAGCGTAGCCTGGCCCGGATCCCGAATGTTGGCCTGCGTAAAGTTGATTGGGGATACTCCGGCTGCTACGGCCTCAAAGATGAGATTCAGCAGGACGCCGCGTCCATTCATACCTGCGCTCTCCGGAGGCCTCGTCATTGAAACAACCGCTTGTCCGGCCTCATTATCGGGACGAGGAGCAATGGCCACAACCGCCCCGTCACTGCTCAAGAATCCACCATTCTGAGCTTCTACGAATTTCAAAACCTTTGGATTGAAAGAGAGATTCAGTGAAAGGGCAAAGGCATTCTGGGCATTCTCAATTGCTGCGGAAACCGCAAACTTTGCTCCCGCCGCCACCTCCGGACTCGATGAGTTCAATCGCACAAGAGCCAGCCTGGGTGCAGCCTGCGGTGCGGCAGTTGATTCTGCTACCTGTGGTTGTGAAGTCGCGGGGGGGGGAGGCAAAGCCTGACCGGCTGCTGGAGAGCTTGCGGGGGTTGGGCTAGCAGGTGCCACCCCCTTGCTTACGGGAGGATTATCTCCGGTCAATTGAACGGGTCGACCGATCAAGCGAGGGCTGTTTCCCGCTCCGATAATGGCTATGGCGCCGAAATCATCCGGGTTGTATTCAGGAAGCCGGATAATATGGGGGGTAATCACAACGACAATTTCCCCCTCTTGTCTTTCCTTGTTTTCAGTTGAAAAGAAGTAGCGCAAAATAGGGACTTTAAGCAAGCCTGGGTACCCTGTATTTGTGACGGTATCTGAGGAGCTAATTATTCCTCCAATGATGCTAGACTCGCCCTCTTTCAATCGCAAATCGTGCTCGATATGCCTCTGTCCTAATATCGGTTGTTGAACCGTCCCGCTAGTACCCCCTCCAAATGTCACTTGCCCAGTGATACTGCTGACCTCCACCACGACATTCATGGAGATGTCCCGGTTCATCAAAACGTGCGGGGTCAGGTCGAGATTTACACCGACGTCGATATAGGTGAAGTTGACCACAGGCGTCCCACCCACGTTGCCGGCAAACGTGGGCTGGAAACTTCCCTGAGCGACCGGTTGCCTTGTGCCAATTCGTAGCTTCGCCACTTTGCCATCAGCAGCCCTTAATGTCGGATTCTGCAG
>DATKMG010000459.1:0-21145 GCA_035541995.1 Terriglobia bacterium | reverse complement strand
ACATTTCAGGCCAACCGAATCACCCTTCCCTCTTCCTTTCCGGCACCGTGTCAAGGACCAACGGGCACGACAGGGGCCAAACGCAACCCGTTGCCAGCAAAGAGGTTTCTGCCAATTGGAGACCTTGCTGGCAGGCTAATAAGGCAGCAGGTGCAGGCTGAACTTGCATCGGCTGTCAGTTAATCGCCAGCCATTCATTCAATGGGAACCCAGGGAATATATGAGGCTCGGCAACCGTAGGAATGGCTGCCGGAGCAGCCCATTGCCTCATCGAGGAGAGACCCAAGGGGAAACTTCAACTTTACCTATGGAACAGGGGTAACAGGAACGGTCAAAGAAGAGATTCAATGGCTGGATTATAGAACATATACCTGGAGGGGTGGAACGCCTTTTTTCAAGGCCCAAAGAGAGTAGGGCCAGGCAAGTGATCCTTCGAGCACTTGCCAACCATGGAGTACCATGTCATAGGAATGAGAGGGTGAACAATGAAGAATCTAGCTTTGAAGAATGAATTTCCTCCTCATTCAACATCACCAACCACGAAGAGCACTCGTTCATTATTCAATTCGGTTGCGAGACCCTTCTCACACGAATTTTCCGAGGCGTCAGAAAAATACGTGTGTCTTATTCAGGATCATCCCAGCAATTCGCAACAGCTACCTCAAGGTTTGGTCGACGTGAGCGCCTTCATGAATCGGTACATGAATTCGATCCCTTCATAGAATTCCTTCACACCGATTCGTTCGTCCCGTCCATGCGCTCGAGTGTCATCAATATCAATGAACATTCCTGAGACTCCATAGACCGGCGTCCCAGCACGCCGCAGGTATACACCGTCTGTGGCGCCTGTCGAGATGACCGGCGCGATGGTGGCATCGGGCCACATTTCCTTTGTGATTTGCTCAGCAGCATCCACAACCTCCTTCCTGAGTGGGGAGAGTGGGCTAGGACGAGGTTTATTGATGAGGGACACTACAATTTGTGAATCGGCTAATACCTGCTCCAGAGTCTGTTGCACCTTTTCTGCGGAGTCGTCTGGTAAGAGACGACAATTCACTGTGGCCCGTGCCGTTTGCGGCAGAGCGTTTTCGGCGTGTCCTCCGCTGAGCAGGGTGGCCACACAGGTCGTGCGCATCAGGGCATTGTAATAGGCTGACGAGCTTGCCAGGCGGTCCGCCGCTTGCATCTCCACTGCAGGCCGAGCCACCGCAATCATATCCTCCGCCAATTGACCCAGTTCACGACCGGCCATGCGTTCGAAGAAGGTGCGCGTCGTATCGTTCAACCTCACAGGAAATTCAAACCGTGAGAGCCCAACCAGCCCCTGTGCTAGGCGGTAGATGGCATTGTCCTTGACCGGCAAGGAGCTATGCCCCCCGCGATTCTTGACTTCCAGCTGGAAACTGACGTAGACCTTTTCGCCTGTCTGAATCTCAAGTAGCACATGCCGACCATTTCGCATATCACCGCTGCCACCATCCGTGTTAATGCAATACTCCGCATCGATCAGGTTTCGATGGTTGGCCATAAGCCAGGCAACCCCATTGGTATCACCCCCTGCTTCCTCATCATCAGTGAGTGCGACAACAATGTCCCGTTTAGGGGCATAGCCTTCTTTTCTCAATCGAATTAAGTTGACAATTAAGTCCGCCGCTTCGTCCTTCACGTCCGTTGTTCCCCGACCATAAAAGTAGCCGTCGCGCTCCAGAAGCTTGAAAGGATCAATTGTCCAATCTTCGGGGCGGGCGTCGACGACATCCAAGTGCGCCAGAAAGAGGACGGGCCTGGCTTTGCCGCTGCTTCGCAATCGAACTATCAGGTTGCGCTTGTTGGGAAGGGGGCCAAGCACATGAATATCGTTGTCTGAGAATCCTGCCGCTCGTAATCGGTTAGCCATTGCTTCGGCCGCCCGCGTTGCACCAAATGCATGAGTAGTCTTGATCTCAATGAGCTCACGAAAAATATCGCGAGCCAACTTCTGGGTGGGGTTCAGCGAGTTGGATTCCTTATCAGCCGCCTGAACCGAAGAGACCAGCATCGCGACCAGGAATACCGCCAAGGCCAATAGACTCAGGAATGAAAAGTTTTTATCCTCGTTGTTCATCGTAAACATGCCTCGTGGTGTGCTCATATATATTCATGACCAAATATACGAAATGCGAGGTTCAGTCCGTACTGCCGCCCGATGAATACACTCCGCCCTCCTAAAGCCATCTCACTTTCACTCGTCGGATCTCATGCACAGACTTAATAAAACGAGAGTTCGCAACAGTCGGGTTGATGCCAATCGGCTTTACTGCAGGCAATTAATGATAGCACGTAGCGTTGGTAAGTTCGGCCCTGTAACCCTGTCCTTCGGAAAACAGGGTTTCCAGGTGCACAGAGCCCGTGGGAATTATGAAGCTTGATTCAGTTCCTGGGAAGTCTTCTGTCGCAATGCGTTGACTTTTCGAAGGTAATCGTCCGGGGAAATCTCCTTAAACCATCCTTCGCGAGATCTTTCCCGATAGACTATTCGGTCGATTTTGTATTGCGGGTCTTCCTCGTGGATTTGGAACCATTGGTGACCGCTCGCCTTGTCTTCGTGAATCTCGATCACCGTAAGCGTCTTCTGCGCCTTCTCCATATAGGCCTGCCCTGAATTGGCCGGAGGCGATTCCTTCTCTGGTTTGTCGCTTTCGCTAGAAGCAGTGTGAAATGAGTAGCTACCGTTCTCTCGACCTGCTCAAGTACCTGCCTGGCGCAATATTCTTCCGAATTGCACTGGGTCGAAACATTAGCGCAATCCTCGCCCCCTATCGCCCACATACCTACTATCGGATCAATGCCTCTCTACTCTTAGCAAAGAATTTATCAACAGCAGCTTGCACTGTAAACGAGCCTTCATTTGATGACCTTTTTCACTGGACGATTCTCACTCTTCGTTGTGCGAGGTGGTATAATCATTCCAATAGAAGGTTCACTGCACGCGGCGAGTGATGTTCCAAGGGGCTTCCCCCTTCCCGAAAAGCCTTGTCGGGCTTGGCTTCTAAGTCGTATGGCTACGACAGGAAGGCACTCCGAGGCTCGGTGCTCACCTTCGATACCTGAAATCAGAAGGAGGAAATTGGCTTCCCTGGAGTAAGTGATGTCAAGAGACCACGCCTACTTGATTTTCTCTGAGGGCCTGACGTTTCTACGTGACAATCGCCTGATCGAGGCGTCCAATGCATTCCTACGAGCGTACAGGGAAGAAAGCGGGAATCCTCGGTATCTCTCCTACTACGGGCTCGTCGTAGCTCTCGCGCAGAAAAATGTTCCCAAGGCGATCAACCTCTGCCGTGCCGCCATCAAGCATGCCCCTTATGAACCAGAACTATATCTGAATCTCTCTAGGATCTATCGAGAATCGGGCCAGCGAATGAAGGCCCTTGAGACACTTAAGGAAGGGCTACGTTTCGATGCAGACAGCCCCATTCTATTGATGGAGCTGAGACGGATGGGAATCCGCCGGAAACCTCCTCTGACTTTTCTGGCGCGGGAAAATCCCCTTAATAAGACTATCGGCAAACTCACTTACAAGCTTCGCAGAGCAGCTTCTTCCCCAAAAGGCAATAAGTCAACCCCGCGTTCAACCACGAGCTCTGAGGAGTGATGCAGCCTCCCCAACCTATATGTCAGCATGCGTGGTGGGATTGAGGTTTTGAGGTTTTCGTTCAAAGTTGCAGAAGGAATGGGTGGCCCTGAACTGCCATGCGGAGGGAACAGTTCAGTATGGAAGAATCAATCACGGAGTTTCTCACCGCTTGGTGGCGATACAGGGGAGTGACCAGGGGCCATAGGCAAACGAAAACAGAAGCGAGCACCCTGGCCGAGTTCACTCTCACACCAGATTTCTCCACCCAATTTGTCGACTAGTTCCTTGGCAACAGCGAGCCCATAACCCGTGGATGGTTCTCCGCCAGTAGGCACGGCTCCTAGACGCGCCCCCTTTTGGAAAAGCCGCGCCTGATCCTCCCGGCTCAAACCCGGTCCTTCGTCTTGAACTCCACAAACCACATGTTGTGACTCTACGGTGACACGAACGAGAATTTTCTTGTTTGGTGGTGAGTACTTCACGGCATTTGACATGAAGTTGTCGAGGACTGCTGCCACCGCCACGCGATCAGTCCACGCCGCGGGTACTTCCCTGGAGTTGAACACAATCCTGATCTGTTTTTCCTTGGCCAGGCGGCGATAGTAGTCACAGAGCCTTCGGGCCAAATGGACCAGATCTACAGGCTCATAGACTAACTTGATTTCAGCTGTCGCCGAGGTATTCATCAATTGATTGACCGTGTGCATCATCAAGGTAGTTGCATGAAGCAGCCCCTCTAATTTGGTCCAGACCTGAGTTCCGCGATAGTCTTTCAGGGAGATTAAGAGCAACTCAACCGTGCCTCGGATAACCGTCAGAAAGTTAGCAAGCGCGTGGGCCGCAAAGGCAATTTCACCCGATTCGAAAACCGGCAGATGCTCCAGGTCTGAAAGGGCCTGTTCCAAGTCGGCCCTGGCTTTGACGATGGATTCGGTCACCTTCTTTTTCGAAGTTACCATCTTGCGACTTCCATTTGTTCTTTCACTAGGTATTCCAGGACGGTCACACGCTGGCCGCAACCTCCAGAAATGGTCTTCGATCTATAGGGTGATTCCGCTCTCCTGCCCCATCAGCCAGACCGTGGCAGTGTTGCCTCCGCGATTTTTTTCACTTGGCGGTCACCTGAAAGGGTTCTGCTAATTTGAAATCCAGCTTGGTCTCTGCGGGAACCTGAATTTCTTTCCCATGAGTCATGGCCTGATAAGCCAACGTTCCTCCTGCACCTATCCCCGCCCCAATTGCAGCGCCCTTGCCCCCGCCCGCTATCGCACCGATGGCAGCTCCAATTCCTGTACCCACGGCTGTGCGCTTTGCCGTCTGCTTCCCCCGAGATTCTCCCGCTTGCTGGTACGAGCTGCTCTTCAGCGGAATTTTCTTCCCTCGAAGCACCAGATGGTCTAGTTCCAATTCGAGTTCGCTGGATCCTTTGATTTTTCCGGCTTGTTTGGCGTTAGTCAGAAGGATGCCAACGCCTGTCCCTTTTGGAACGATAACCTTTTCTCCAACAGTGATCGGAGCGTAGAGCGAGGCTTGGTAGATGGCTCCCACCTGACCCGTTTTCGAGTTGATGGAATCAATCATCTGCACCCGCACTTCTGTTCCGGCTGGAACAGTGATCGGCTTCGGTGGAGCAGGAGTCGGAGGCTCGGTCTTACCTCCTTCCGTTCCCTCAGACTTCGGCATTTCGGGCTCTTTGGCAACAGCTGCATTTGCGTTCACTTGCATGGCGTCAATAACCTTCTTGACACCGGGTGCCTCGCTGGCCATCTTATAGGCCTGCAAGCGCGCTGCATCATTCGAAACATCTCCGGAAAGAGTCACTTCTCCCTTGGATACCGCAATCTGTACAGGTTCGTTTCTTAATTGCGGATCCGAGTAGAAACCAGCCTTTAAAGCCTGGCTGATCGAGTCATCCGTGACTGTCTTGGCGCACGCGACAAGCCCCAGCACCAAGCCCATCAGTACTAGCCATCCACTTGGCTGAAGATACGATTTCCGTAACATCGGGTTTCCCCCTTTCACACAAAGGTGTTTGAGATTTCAGTTTGACATACGAAGGCAATTTAGGCTCGACCATTATCATTTTTCTGGCGGTATTCTTGTTGGGCCTCCTGGGTTCTCCCCAGCAGTTGGAGAGCCGCAGAAGTCACGTGCTCGGCAGTAAAGCCGAACCGCATCATGATCTCTTCTCCGGGCGCGGATGCACCATAATGGTTGATCCCGATAATGGTTCCCTCATCACCGGCCCAGCGGTGCCATCCGAGTGGGGAAGCGGCCTCCACTGTCACACGCTTTTTGATCGCCCTGGGTAGAACACTTTCACGATAACTCTCCTCCTTAGCTGCAAACAGTTCCCAGCTCGGCATACTGACCACGCGAGCCTTGACCCCATAGCTCTTCAGTTTCTCCTGTGCCTTCGTGCAGAGATTAACTTCGGAACCTGTGCCGATCAAAACCACATCCGGCATCCCGCCCTCAGCTTCCGACAGAATATATGCGCCGTTTGAAACACTGGCCCCCTGGGCATGAGTACGGTCCAGATGTGGAACATTCTGCCGCGTGAGGGCAAGCAGCGTCGGTCCACTATGCTGAACTGCAAAAGCCCACGCTTCAGCTGTCTCAGTGGGGTCTGCAGGACGAATGACTGTCAACCCGGGGATGGCTCGCAAACCAGCCAACTGCTCCACCGGTTCATGGGTCGGCCCGTCCTCCCCCACCCCAATGCTATCATGGGTAAATACGTAGATGGCCTTCAATCCACTCAGTGCCCCCAAACGGATCGAGGGCTTCATATAATCAGAAAACACCAGAAATGTTGCACTGAATGGCAACACACCCCCGTGGGCAGCCATCCCATTCACTGCAGCTCCCATCGCATGTTCGCGAACACCAAAAGCCACATTCCGGCCAGTGTAACCCCACACACCTCCGACAGCACCCAGCGTACCCGGTCCGGCTGACCTGGGGGACTGAAAATCCCCCATCTCCTTCAAGGCTGTATTCGTGGACGGATTCAAGTCTGCGGATCCGCCAACGATGTTGGAAATGCGCCTGGCCAGCGCATTGAGGACCTCTCCTCCGGCCACGCGTGTGGCCATCGGCTTGTCCGACGGCTTCCATTTGGGGAGGTCCGCCGCCCAGTCTTCGGGAAGTCCCCCGCTAAGAACTAGATCGAACTCGGCTGCCTGCTTTGGAAACTCCTTCCTGTAAGCCTCCAATTGGCTTTGCCACTTCTCCTGAAACTGAGTACCCTTGTTAATCGCCTGACGGAAATGGTCAACCGCCTCCTGGGGAACGAAAAACTTCTCCAGGCTGGGCCAGCCCAGAGCCTTTTTCGTGGCCTGCAATTCTTCTTCTCCAAGTGGACTTCCATGCGCGGAGAAGTTGTCCTGTTTCTTCGGACTGCCGTATCCGATATGGGTCCTCACCAGAATCAGTGACGGCCGTCGCTGCTCGGCTTGCGCCTCCAGGATCGCCCGCGCGATATCTTCCGTGTCGTTTCCGTCCCTAACCGTGCGGGTATGCCAACCGTAGGCCTCGAACCGGCGCGCGACGTCTTCGGTAAAAACCAGTTCGGTCGCGCCCGCAAGCGAAATGTGGTTCTGGTCATAGAGATAAATCAGCTTGCCAAGACACAGATGCCCGGCCAGTGATGCGGCTTCCTGTGTAACGCCTTCCATGAGATCACCATCACCGCAAATTGCATACGTATAGTGATCCACGATGTTGTGTCCGGGCCGGTTGTACCGTGCTGCAAGCCAGGCCTCCGCAATTGCCATTCCGACCCCATTTCCAAACCCTTGTCCAAGTGGTCCGGTCGCTACTTCGACCCCGGCTGTGAGTCCACGCTCCGGGTGTCCGGGTGTCTTGCTACCCCATTTCCGGAAGCGCTTGATCTCTTCAAGAGATAGATCATACCCCGTCAAGTAGAGCAAGCTATACAGCAGCATCGACCCGTGACCAGCTGAGAGGATGAATCGATCGCGGTCAAACCAGTGCGGATCCCTAGGGTTGTGCTTCAGGAATCGGGTCCACAATGTATAACCCATTGCAGCTGCACCCATAGGCAAACCCGGATGCCCAGAATTGGCGTTCTGTACTGCATCCGCTGATAACATCCGGATGGTGTTGATGCATAGGGACTCCAGCCCTTGGATACTGGTGGTCGGCACCTTGTGTTTCCTCCTTAGAAATCTCCCGCTGTCCCGCGGTCCTTAACTTCAGCCATGTTCTTTTCGATCAATGCCCCGCCCGCAGGCCTCCGCGCATCGGATCGCCAAAGGGGCGGCGGGCCCTCTTATTTTTGCGTCGAGCGCCTGTAAAAGCTCGCCGAGAGGTCGTAGAGCGATCGCTCCTGTCTCGTCGCCTGGCGCAAACGCTCCAGAAGGCTTTGCTTATCGACGTCGCTTCGCTCCTGGCCGAGCTTGAATTTCCCTTCCAGGGAATCTATTTGCATTTCAAACCCGACGATGCCGTTCATCAATGAAGACACAAAGCTGTCAGGGAGCTTCGAAAAATCGTAGCCAGAACCCTGATAGTTTTCAAATTTGTCGATCAACCGGGCAAGTAATTCGTGCAATGCAGCCTTTTCAGTTATTGCGCTGGGCCTGCCCGTGGCATGAACGACCGCGAAGTTCCATGTCGGCACGGCTTCCGTTTTTGCAAACCAGGTCGGAGAGATGTATCCGTGCGGACCTCGAAAAACCACGATACCCGTGTGGCCCCTGTCGAATGTCTGACTCTGCGGATTTTGCCGCGAGACATGCCCGAAAATCTTACCGTATACGCCTGCCGAGCGGTCCAGAACTACCGGAATGTGAGTGATCCGCAGTGTGGGTGAGGAGGTGACGAGTTCGACGAATGGATATTCGTCCATGAAGTCTTGAAGGAATTTGCGATCTTCCACCAGGTGTGCTTTTGGGATGTACAAGGACGGCTCGACTTCCGCCGGTTCCTTTTCCATCAGACTGGAACCGCCAACAGCCAAGGCGGCCAGCATTTTTCGTCTGTTGATTTTCATGGTCACTAGTACGGGTTTGGCAGTTGTGTCAACAAAGGCAAATTATACCCCAAGAAGATGCCAGGCGTGCAGAATTGAACTGCCAAGGAGAGCGGTTCCAGCATATTCCATGTGAGAGGCACCATGATATGATCGTCAACACCTCTCATGGTGAGGCTCTGAAGAAAGGAGAAGATGCATGCGAACAAGCATCTTACTCATACTCGCAGTGATACTTACCGCGTCGGCTGGAAGAAGCGACATGGAGAAAAATCCACCCCTTTCGATTCGGATCGCCATCGTGCAACAGAATGCAAATCCTGGAAAGCCCGAGGAGAACCGGAACAAGGCGCTTCTATTTGCCAAGCAGGCGCTGAATCAGGGGGCCGATGTCGTCCTTTTCCACGAAGAACTTCTGGTTGGCTATGTCAGCGATCCTCATGAGCTGGCCGAGACTGTGGATGGGACAACGACGCGCGCGTTTCAAACCCTGCTTCAAGGCAGGCAAGCGCTCATCATTTACGGTCTGACAGAGCGGGATGGGGACAAGTATTTTATTTCTGCTCCGGTAGTGTCAGCAAATGGAGTTGTCGCCAACTACCGCAAAACGCATCTTTGGTGGAAAACCGAAGGCGTTCGGCATGAACCAACCTATTATCTGCCTGGTGACAGATTGGTGACTTTCAAAATTAAGGGGCATCTATGCGGCATCATGATTTGTTATGACGGCGATTTTCCCGAGATGACCCGAGCTTACGCCAATCTGGGGTGTTCTCTCATATTCTGGCTGAATAATCGCGATAGTCGTGGACATGCGGAAGTGAAGGATCTGGCTTACCGGAATTCCATGATCATTGCCGCTTCATGTTGTTGCGGCCTGGACGAGGCGGGTCATACTTGCAGAGGGGGCAGCAACATCACGGATGCCACCGGGAACCTCCTTTCTGAAATTTGGGATCATGAAGGTTTCAAAGTTGCAGATGTATGTCCTGGCAAAGTACCGAACTTGCGTGCTCAAAACCCATGGTACGTCGGTCAGAGACCTGAACTCTATCGTTGAGGCTTGATACTCTGCAACCAAGGCGACAAAGCAAAGGTGGCACAATAGCGCTGCTGGTCCTGGAGAAAGAGTCTCTCTCTCGGTTGTTCCCTACCTGACGGACCTTATTTCCCAGCTCGCCAATCCGCAGCGACCCTGAGTTCAAATCCTGCCTGAATAGAAAGGGCTCCAAGGATTTTTTCCAAACGACTGGTTATGCAAAGGATAAATAAGGGAATGATACTTTCCTTAGAAAGAATCCTTCTATCCTCCTAGATTCTCTTCGTCCGCCCGTACCAGAATTGTGGAAGAAGTGCGAGGGAGTGTGTCAACCCCGCACTGTTACGACAGAGGCCCTGCAGTCTTACCAATGGCGGAATGCGTTCGGCCGCTACCTTTATCACCCTGCTGCCCGGGGTGGTGTCAGCACAAGGGGGGGATGTGCTGAATGCCCACCTGAATGGCGCGCAGAAGTTTGCCGGAGAGAGCCTGGTTAACGGGGCCTCGGCAATCAACCCATCCGGCGGCAATGGCATGTTTTCAGCCGCTTTCGATTTCGGCCAGTCCCCGGAAATGGTCAGCGAACTGAAAGTCCTCACCTCCAATTATGAGCCGCAGTACGGTTCTTCGGGGGGATCCATTTTCATTATGGAAACCAAGGCCGGCACCAACCAATTTCACGGCAACGCCTACTATTACGGCAAGAACGACGCCCTGAACGCCTCACCGTGGAATCAACCGAAGCCTACGGACAAGGAGCACAACTTCGGCGGTTCCATTGGCGGCCCCGGCAAGCTCCCGGTGCTGTGGTCCTCAAAAAACAAGACTTACTTCTTCTTTAATTTCGAAGGTTTCAGGCAGTCCGGCGGGGTAAGCCGCAACCTCCTGTCGATTCCCTCGATGCAGGAACGTCAGGGGGATTTCCGGGACTGGACGGATGCCGACGGCAACCTGATCCCCATCTATGACCCGGCTACCACACGGACGGTGAACGGCCAGATCGTGCGGGACCAGTTTATGGGTTGCGACGGGAAGACCCCGAATGTGATTTGCCCGGACCGGTTCCAGAACTCGCTGGCCCAGGCCTGGTTGAAGTATCTTCCCACACCCACTTTCCCGGGGCCATTAAACAACTTCATCGCACTGGATGAACCGGGGAGTTTTTACAATCACACGAATCACTTCACGATTCGTGTGGATGAGTATCTGGGCGACAAAGATCGCATTTACGTGTCGATCTATCATCGCCAGGCCGGCCCAACGACGGCCACGGAGCTCCCTGTCCAGATCAGCAATCAGAGTAATGTCTACAAGAATCCCTGGATGAACCGGCTCAATTGGGATCACACCTTTTCTCCGGTGTTGTTGAACCACTTCGTGGCCGGTTACCAGGATGATATGTACCACGGCGGCTCTCTGTCTGCCCCGTACGCCGACCTGTTTCCCAAGATACCGGGAACCTCCAGGAATGCTTATCCCCCCTCGCTTTACTTTAGCGATGGTTTCCAGAGCTACAAGGGGGACTCCCGGGATGGCCCGGAAAAGAACAAGAACCCGGCTCCTGCCTATGTGTTTACTGACCTGGTGACCTGGGTCAAGGGGAAGCATATCTTCAAGATGGGCGGCGAGTCCCGGTATTCCGCCAATAGCATGGGATGGACAAGGGACGAAGCCGGGGATTTTTCGTTTGATCGCGGGGAGACGGGCCTGCTGGGTATCAACAGCGGAAGCCCCATTGCCAGCTTCCTGCTGGAGCAGGTGGACAACGCCAGTGTGCAATGGCAGCCGTACAGCATGTTCTCCATGAGGAACAAAGACTACA
Source organism: Terriglobia bacterium (assembly GCA_035541995.1). Taxonomy (GTDB): domain Bacteria; phylum Acidobacteriota; class Terriglobia; order Versatilivoradales; family Versatilivoraceae; genus DATKMG01. Next base: position 9,669 of record DATKMG010000459.1, on the reverse strand, counting down.
TCGTGCATTTTGGAGATACCTGGGAGGATGGAGAATCAGTTCTATCTTCAGGGCCAATTCGGGCGCTCCCTTCGTCTTCAGGAGCTACAACCTGTGCAACGTCCCGGGCCAGTTTTCAGTGTCCTGTATCCCGGCCATCCTGCCGGGGGCAAACCCCTGGGCCCAGGACAAGGGCAGCTTCAACCCCGACCAATCGCTCTTGAATCTTTCTGCCTTTGAGCCTGCCAGCAGCTTTAATTATTACTATGGTTCAGGTCCCAAGGTAAGCAACTTGAGGGGATTTGGATACACGAACCAGGATCTCTCCCTCACCAAGACGTTCCCCATCAGGGAACAGATCAACTTCCAGTTGCGTGCCGACACCTTCAACATTTGGAATTGGCACCACTTCGGGGATACTATTGACACCGACATTTCCAGCCCCAATTTCGCGATGGTCAACGGATCTCCTACCAGCCCGCGATACGTCCAAGTGGTCGCAAAGATCAACTTCTAGGACTAGAGCTCGCCATGCCCTGCAAGACGCCAGGCCGTCAAGCGGGGCATGGATAATACAGGCTTCCCTCCCTGAAAGAAACTACAGGGTAACTACGCAAATTGGCCTTTCGAGTTTATCGAAGTGTCATTATCGTAGAGGAGCAACTCGTGACAGAAAAGCAGTGGCGGACCGGAAGCAGGGTTCTGCCGGACGTCTGGGAGTAGCTATGAGAAAGTAACAAACTAAGATGATCGAGGAAAAACAATGAAACCTGTACAATCCAATTGGGGTGCCAAGCAGAAAACTCGAGTTTCCCGGCGGGAGTTTGTCGCCGGAACAGTAGCGGCTTCTTCATTTTTGATTGTTCCCAGGCACGTGCTGGGGGGCCGTGGCGCCTCAGCCCCAAGCGACAAGTTGAATATTGCCGCTATAGGTGCCGCCGGACGAGGCAGTGATGACCTCGAAGAAGTGAGCAGTGAAAACATCGTGGCCTTGTGCGATGTGGATAGCAAGTTCCTGGACGAGATGCTGAAGAAGTATCCGGGCGCTGTGGGTTACCAGGACTACCGCAAGATGCTCGAAAAAGAGAAGAACATCGACGCCGTGATCGTGGCTACGCCCGATCATAGCCATGCCATTGCTTCAATCTCAGCTATCCACATGGGCAAACATGTCTATTGTGAAAAGCCGTTGACACATACTATTTACGAAGCCCGAACCCTGGCCAAAGTCGCTCATGAAGCTAAGGTCGTCACCCAGATGGGGAACCAGGGTATGGCCCACGATGCCAACCGGGACCTGAAGGAGTGGATCTGGGCCGGAGTCATCGGGTCGGTGCGCGAAGTTCACGCCTGGTCAGATCGCCCAACCCGGTTTGGGACCAAAGAACTGTGGTGGCCACAGGCCTTAGAACCCCCCAAAGATAAACCTCCTGTTCCGTCTTCTTTGAATTGGGATCTATGGCTTGGCCCCGCTCAATATCGTCCTTATCATCCGGCCTATGTACCCATGGTGTGGCGCGGCTGGTGGGATTTCGGGACAGGCGCCATGGGAGATCTGGCCATCCATAACTTGGCGCCAGTGTTCACTGCTTTGAAACTGACGACTCCGACTTGTGTGTACGGCTCCTCCACGCCCGTTTACGAACAGTCATTTCCTTGGGCCTCTGTCATTCATTATGAGTTCCCGGCACGAGGGGAAATGCCTCCCGTAAAACTGCACTGGTATGATGGCGGACTGCTTCCTCCCCGGCCCGAAGAGCTAGAAGACGACATTGAATTACCACGCGAAAATGGCGTGATTTTTGTTGGTGATAAAGGGAAGATCCTGCTGGAGGAAGAAGGAGGGGCTCGCCTGCGCCTCATGCCCAAATCGCGCATGAATGATTTTACTCCTCCACCCAAAACTCTTCCTCGTTCCATCGGCCATCACAAAGAGTGGATCGAGGCCTGCAAAGGAAAGGGGAGTACCCAGTCCAGGTTTGAATGGGCCGGCCCCTATACAGAAGTGCTGCTGCTGGGAAACATTTGCATCCACCTCGGAGGAAGGAAACTCTACTGGGATCCAGTCAACATGGCTGTGACCAATTGCCGGGAGGCCAATCAACTCTTACACTTTGAGTATCGCAAAGGGTGGAAACTGGGGTGAGATCACAACTTTCATGAAAATCAAGTTTTGGTAGCCACGACAAACCGTTTTGGTTTGTCGTGGGCTTTTGGCCACATATGAAAAGCCCACGATGAATTCGGAGTACGAATTCATCGTGGCTACCCCAGCCATTTTCATTGGCGCTGGTGAACTTCAAAAGGTCATGGGGCACTTTTATGAAAATGCGTCCGTGAATACCTGAACGATCGAGAAGGGGCATATGTCAAGGGTCAATGGAAAGCACCCAACACGTCGAAGATTCTTAGAGGAATTGGGAGTGTCCGCCGCTGCGACCGTGACCGCTGGCGGGGTTTGTGGATTGCAGGTCGGAGCACTTGGGAGATCGAGCAAGGCTTCGAGTGGGAAAGAAAGGTCTGACGCGCTGCCAGCTGGAACGGCGAGCGTTCGTCAGGAAATCGACTTGTCAGGCCGCTGGGGGTTTCAGGTTGACTACTGGGACGAAGGCCAGAAGTTGGGTTACTTCTCTCTCGAATTTGCCACTAAAGGCTGGCAGGAGGTTTCAATCCCTCGCGCCTTCGACGATTGCGCTCCCGGAATGTATAAGTTCAGGGGGATCTGCTGGTTTTCCCGCCAGTTCGAGGTCCCGGTGTCAATTCGGGGGCAGCGCGTGGCAGTGCACTTCGAGGGAGTTAATTACAATAGTTCGGTGTGGGTGAATGGCAAGCTGGTGGGGCAAAACGAAGATGCATTTCTGCCCTTTGAGTTTCCTGTGGAGGAGCTTCTCCGGTTCGGCGAGAACAATCTGATTGTAGTGCGGGTCGATAACATGCGGCATCCGGCACAATTGCCGACGAGTGAGTTTTGGCAAGGACAAGGTGGGATTCTGCGGGAAGTAAAGTTGATAGTGACAGAGCAAGTACGGGTGACGCATGTTGGTATTACGGCTGCGCCGAACGACGATAAAGGAAAGTTTGCACTGCGGGCCTTGGTCAGCAATGGGAGTTCACAGCCCGCCGACCTCTCTCTTCACGTGAAGATTCTTGACCGCGGGGGCCAGCTCTTGGCGAGTTTCACTGCAAAACCGCTGGCAGTGGAGGCAGGAAAAGAGGCGGAACTCTCTGTGGGAGGAGAAGTAGCGGAGGTGATGGCCTGGTCGCCTGAGCAGCCGACCCTCTATTCGGCTCGGGTTGACTTGCTGGTCGAGGGGAAGCTAGCCGATCAATGGGAGGCACCCTTTGGATTTCGGCGGATAGAAGCGCGCAACGGGAAGCTGTGGTTGAACGGGAAGCCCGTGTTTCTGATGGGGTTCGACCGGCACGAAGACTCGCCGCGGACCGGGATGGCGGTCGACCTGGAGACATCCCGGCAAGACTTCTTGGGAATCAAGGATACGGGATCCAATTTCGTGCGTTTCTGCCACTATCCTCACCACCCGGGGGAGTTGCAGCTGTGCGACGAGCTGGGATTGCTCGTGCTGGCTGAAATCCCGCTGTGTGGTTGGGGCAACAAACTCAATGATCCCTTTGCGGGCGCAGGTTGGAATCCTTCGGACGTGCCCACCATACTAGAGGGTGCCGAACGCGCCCTGCGAAAAATGATTCTTCGGGACTTCAACCACCCCTCAATCATTATCTGGTCCGTTAGCAATGAATCCGAGGAACAGCATCCGGAGGTCAACCATGGGAATAACCGGCTAATTCGACTGGGGCAACAGCTCGACCCAACCCGTCTGATGACGCACGTGTCGATCTCTGATTGTTGGACTTCCGAAAAGGAGCGGAAATACTTTGAATATGACGATGTCATTTGTGTCAACGGGTACCCCGGTGCGCAAGCCCATACTGGCGATAATTCCTGGCTGGAAAAGGTGACCCAATGGTGGAGGGACGAGCTGGCTCGACTGCACACCCGGTACCTTGAGAAGCCGATTGTGATTACTGAGTTCGGGTATATGTCTATTGAGGGCACGAATGGGCCGATGGGAGAGGATACGCAGGCGCTGGGCACTGAAGCTGAATTCAGAGGTATGGACGCACCCTATGTGTCCGGCGCTTCGCTCTGGTGTTTTGCCAAGCACGCCTGGCCAGCCGGTTGCTTCGATTTCGACATAAGCCCGTGCGGTTACGTGAGTCGGGACAGGAAGAGGAAGATGAAGGCTTATTTCGTAGTCAGAAATATGTTCAGGCAACGAGCTGAGTCCCTCACCAGGTGAGCTTTTTGCCACCACCTCTGCGGGTCATATGGTTTTGAGAACCCCTTCACCCATCGATACCAGGAATTTACGGCGCCGTATTCGGGTATGCCTCAAGCGGAGTCCAGGACGAAACGTCCCGGCATTGCCGCCATTAAATTATGAGTTTGCGATAAACTCACGAACTGAGGATCCTCGGAGTCTATCGCCTGCTTGACAGGTCTACTTCAAGAGGGTCCCTTGAGAGCTCCACTATGACACGCTATGGAATGGTCATCCGGATCAAACCAGATTGTCTGCAAGAGTACGTGGCGTATCACGCCGGGGTCTGGCCGGAAGTACTGGCAACTATCCACGCCTGCAACATTCGAAATTACTCCATTTATCACAAGGACGGATACCTGTTCAGCTACTTTGAATATGAGGGACAGGATTTTGAGTCCGACATGGCGCAGATGGCTCGCGATCCAAAAACCAGAGAGTGGTGGGCACTAGTGGGTCCGATGCAGGAACCCTTGGAGACACGGGCTCCGGGGGAATGGTGGGCCAAGATGACAGAGGTTTTCCACACTGATTAATACGGGCAGAAATGGAAACACCCTTCAGGCCTTCCCGCGTGGCCTTCCCTTTCGCACGATTTCCTCGGCCCGTTGTCCCGGAGGCGAATCGCATTCAGCCGCGATGACGGTCACCAACTGGTCAGGCGGGCTTGCCGGCAGACCCGGGAAGCTCAAACGAAAATGATCCTGTTCAAAGTCAATGGCCTTACCGCTCGCCAGAAGTCGTGCTGACTTCACCTGGGCGACAAGCCCGCCAATTGATACCGTTTCGCCCGGCCAAAAGTAGACGTGGATGTAGAGCGTGTTCCCTTTTCGGGTAAGGTCGAGGAAGGCAGACCAGTCGAATGGAGTTCGCTCGGTCCCATAAATGGACTGACCGTTGTGTTCCAGCCAATTGCCAACCCTCGTCAAAATCTCGACTGATTCGGGCGGGACGGAACCATCAGGCATGGGACCGATGTTCAACAGGTAGTTGCCTCCACCACGGGCGCAATTGACCAGCTGTCGCACGATCGTCTTCGGGCTCTTCCAGTTGTCGTCCGCCTTGTGATAGCCAAAGCTGTCGTTTAACGTCATGCAAGTTTCCCAGGCGCGTCCCACTTCGGCAGGCTGGATCTCCTGCTCCGGAGTAAAGAAGTCTCCATCCAGGGCGTTCCGGTTGTTAACGATAATATCCGGTTGGAGCTTGAAGACCATCTCGTTCATTTTTTCCGACTCCCAACCCTTGGCGTCCAGTGGCCAGGAGACGTCGTACCAGAGGATGTCAATCTTGCCGTAATTGGTCATCAGTTCGCGAATTTGTCCATGGATGTAATCAACGAACCGTCTTCGCGCGGCTTCATCGGTGGCACAGAGTGCGCCGTCCGGGTGGTGCCAGTCCATCAGTGAGTAGTAGAAACCGATCCGCAATCCTTCGGCCCGAGCCGCCTCCACGAATTCTTTGACCAGATCGCGACCACAGGCCTGTTTCGGAGCGCAGTAGTCGGTGTACTCGGTGTTGAAAAGGCAGAAACCCTCGTGGTGTTTCGTAGTCAGTATCATGTATTTCTGTCCGGCCTTCCTGGCCAGCCTAGCCCAGTCCTGCGCGGCATTCGGCTTGGGCGTAAAGCGTTTGGCCAGTTTTTCGTATTCCGCTATCGGAATACCTTCCAATTCCAGTGCCCATGCTTCCCGGCCTACCAGGCTATACAGTCCCCAGTGAATAAACATGCCGAACTTGGCCTCATGCCACCATATCATCCGGCGAGCCCGGTCGGCGGATTCTGCGGCCACTGTCGCAGTCAGGGGCACAGAGGCCGAGCACAAACCGCCCAGTCGGGATGTAGATGTAAAGGAGCTCATCAGGCCCGCCAAACCGACTTTTGAGAAGTCTCGCCTAGTCAGATTCATGCTTTTCATTTCGTCTCCTTGTAGGAAGATGGAGGCCAATGCAAAGGTGCACTCGTGGCTCCCCTTTCATGCTTTTGAGGAATAGTAGCTGTCCCTCCGTTTCCTCTTTCAGAAGAGAAACTTCACGGAAAGCTGCATGGTTCGCATCTGGTAGGCACCGGTGGCCCTGCCAAAATTGGGTGCATCAAGGGTACTTTCGGCCCCGCTCACATTAATTCGATTCAGGAGATTGAAGGCTTCAGCGCGGAACTGGAGGTGAGCTTTTTCCACCCGTCCGATCGGTATAGGGAAACTCTTGGCCAGGGCCGCATCCACTCGTGCATATCCTGGCCCTCTAAAGTAATCTCGGGGCAGGTTGCCCGCCCGAACTTCAGTCGGAAGTGGGAACATGCTGGCCGTGAGGGGCCCTCGCAACCATTCATCCTGGCTAAAGCTGTGCGGCACATCCCCAACCGGACGATCAGGCCGGTCACCTCGCTGACCGTCGGCATTGAAATCTCCTCCTTCCCCGTACCCACTCCAGCTCAGAGGCACAAACAGCCCTCCTGACTGGAAATTCCAAATAGTGTTCAATTGCCATCCTCCCAGGATGCCTGCTGCCCATCCCGAACGCCCTCTCAGGATCGGCAACTCCCACACTCCGTGAAGAGTGAAGACATGCGGATTGTCATCCCGTGCCCAATCCACCGTCGGATCGTATGCATTGGCGGAGAAGGCGCTGTAGTCATCCTGCTGGCTCCAGTTGCCAAAGTTGTTCGCACCGTTGTTGTAAGTGTAGGAGCCGCTGACTTGCCAGCCCTGGGCAAAGCGTTTGGAAAAGCCGGCTACGATGCCGTGGTATTTCCTTCGACCCAGGTTGGTCAGAATGTTGATGACGTCGAAGTTGGGATTGAGCTGGTCCAATTTACCGTCGACCATGTCTCCATTGAAGCGGTTGGCATCGAACAAATAGAGATCGTTGCCGATATGCCGATATCGATAGCTGGCGTGAACCATCAAATCCTTCAACAGCTGATACTGCACACCGATATTGGTATCGATCGTCAGGGGATTCTTCAAATCCGTGACAATCGCCCCCAGGGCTGGTCGGGTCCCATCGAAAGCACCGGCCTCGTTGACCGCTGGCACCTTCAGGTTGGGATTGGGGGGGAAGTCGCGGGTCCCTTGAGGGGCCAGACCATAAACGATCGGGATTCCCCGGTCGGTTCCTGCATAGACGAGAGCGACATCGGGGGGATTGTCGGCCGCATAGTACCAGGGCTGCGTGTTCACCTCGTCGTAAAGGACGGCGAATCCGCCCCGAATGGACAGCTTTCCTTTCCCTGTGGGATCCCAAGCCAGGCTGATCCTCGGTCCGAAGTTATTCCAATCGGTATTGTAATAGCGATCCACCTTTTGGTTGATGACCTTTGAAATCTCGCCGGGGGTCACCTGAGCTTCGGTCAAAACCGGTTGCCAGTTGTTTCGGCCCTTTCCCAGGGTATCGTTGAAGTAAGAGTCCCATCGCAGTCCATAGTTCAAAGTGAGGTTGGGGTGTATCTGCCAGGTGTTCTGGACAAAGAAAGAGAGTTCTTTCTGAATGAAAAACAGCTGGCTGTATCGGGCTGTCCCTGTGCCCGCATTCAGCCCTCGCATTTCCTGGTAAGGATTGTCATCGGCAAAGTCCAGGATGCTCCCAAAATAGTATTCGGGGTTATCTCCAACCAGGAATGACATCAAATCCCAAGTGGAATGACGATATGTACCCCCCAGCTTGATGCCGTGCTTTCCCCGATTCAATGAAAAGATATCCCCAAATTCCGGAACTCGGCTTGGGGTGTTTTCCTTGGAAAACGGACCATTCCCGAAGACAAACCCGTCGTCGGTTTGCATATACGGAATGTGATAAACGTCTCCCGCTCGCACGTTCATGTAGTGGGTGGTCGTAAAACCAAACCGGGCTTCGTTGAGTGAGTTGGGGGAAAAACTGTGGGTGTGTACGACACTGACATAGTTGATGTCATTGTAATGAAGCGAATCAAACGCCGCACGAAGGTTTGATTCAGACCATTCCGGCCGGGTGAACCAGTAACTTCCGTAGATTCGGTCTCGCGCACTGGCCGACTGGTAATCGATGCGCCCATTAAACTGTTTTCCCGTCCGACTGGCCGGCTTATCGACCGTCACTTCCCCCAGCTCTGCAATGCCGTCCCCATCTTCATCGATCAATCCTTCCGGATATCGAAGTGGCGGGTAGTCCTTAAACAACTGCGCCGCTATGGAGTTTGGACGGGTTTGAATAACATAATTCTTGAACGCCTCGGTTTCAGCCAGGACAACATTACTGCTGGATTTTTCCTCCCTCAAGCCTTCGTAGGCGCCAAAAAAGAACAAGCGCTGCTTGACAAGGGGGCCTCCGAATGTAGCCCCAAAGAGCCTGGTGTAGTTGCCGGACATCTCTTGGCGCTGACTCCCGAAGGGGACTGCATTGAGAGCGCCCTCCTGGTCAGTAAAGTGGCCGGTCCCGTGGTAGTCGTTAGTTCCCCCCTTGGTCGCAATCTGTATCTGCGGCCCACTGATGGTCCCAAACTCGGAAAATGCCGGGTTGGTGGAAACTCGGACTTCGGTGACTGCATCCGGGTTGGGAGAGAATGCCGCCGCCCAGCTGCTGCCTTCGGTGTAGCGCAGATTGATCCCATCGAGAAGATAATTGGCTTTATTCTCGGTACCACCGGAGGACACCGTGGGAGCTACATAGTTGGAAAATACATCACAGCAAAAGGCCCCGCCCCACCCCTCCGATTTTCCGGTTATGCCGGGAGTAATCATGGTCAATGTCAAAATTCCGCGACCGGCTGTGGGCAGAGAGCGCAACTCATTCTCCGAGATCACTTCAGAAATCCTGGCCGTGGTGGTTTCAACCTGTGGCTCTTCGCCAGAGACATTGACTGTTTGGCTCAATTCGCCAACCTCCAGAATGAAATTCAAATTGGTCGTCGATTGGGCGTCCACTTCAATTCCGGTCCTCACGGTGGATTTGAACCCGACCATTTCCACCCGGACCTCATAGGCGCCGACCAGAAGATCAGGAATTCGATAATACCCGTCCTCAGCCGAACGAGCGCTTCGCGAGACCCCTGTGTTCAAATTGGTGACCTTCACCAGGGCTTTGGGGATGCTTCCCCCACTGGCATCAGCAAGGTGCCCCTGAATAGTGCTGGTACCTTGGGCAAAAAGCGCTATAGGCACTAAAAATATAAGGAAGGCCATGATCACTGCCGAGCTGCCACACACCGATAGGACAATGCGCAAGAATCTTTTGGTTATTGTTGGTATCGTCATTTTGATCCCCCTCTCTCCCTCAGGATTAAATGGATTATTAAAAAGAGCCGACGTAGAGACTCATTTTTTCTCCGGGATATAGTGAACGACGACCTCCTGGGTGCCTTGCAAGCTGCCGGGTA